>DAISKN010000501.1:0-5528 GCA_036820975.1 Acidobacteriota bacterium
CATCGAGCGATCGGCGTGATCCTGTCCGGGACCGGGAGCGACGGCACGCTCGGGATCGAAGAGATCAAAGCCGCGGGGGGCATCACTTTCGCTCAAGATGAAACGGCGCTCCAGCAGGGTATGCCGAAAAGCGCTATCGCCTCCGGCTGCGTCGATTTCGTGCTCCCTCCGGAAGGGATTGCGAAGGAGCTCTCGCACATCGGCCGTCATCCCTACCTCGCTCCCAGCGCCGCCGCGACGCTATCGGCGCCCGCATCCCAGCCTGACCTGAGCAAGGTCTTGCAGCTCTTGCACGAGGCGGCCGGCCTGGATTTCACCAGATACAAACACACGACGCTCGAGCGCCGCATCAGCCGCCGCATGGCGCTCCACAAGATTGAACGGCTCGAGGAGTATGTGCCGTTCCTTCAGACCCGTCCCGAGGAAGTTCAGGCCCTTTGCCAGGATATCCTCATCCACGTAACCAGTTTCTTCCGGGACCCGGGAATCTTCGACGCGGTCGAGGAGACCGTGCTCCCCAGGTTGTTCCGAGAGCGATCGCAAGACGAGCCGGTTCGCCTGTGGGTGATCGGCTGCTCGACCGGTGAGGAAGCCTATTCCCTGGCTATCTTGATTCAGGAGTTCGCCGAATCCAAGCGTCGCGCAGCGCCCGCGCAGATCTTCGCCACCGACATCAACCCGGTATGCATCGAAAGAGCGCGAGCGGGCTTCTATCCGAAGGACATCGCTCAACACGTCTCACCCGAGCGCCTGAGGCGCTTCTTCGCGGAAGTGGATGGCAAGTACCGCGTCTCCAAATCGGTCCGGGACATGTGCGTCTTCGCCGAGCACGACGTGCTCTCGGATCCGCCCTTCTCCCGGATGGACCTGATCAGCTGCCGCAACCTCCTCATTTACCTGGAGCCGGTACTCCAACAGAAGCTCGTTCCGATTCTCCACTACGCTCTCAATCCGAACGCGTTCCTCTGGCTGGGGAGCTCGGAGACGACCGGCGCGAGCAGCGATCTGTTCGAGCCCGTGGATGCCAAGCACAGGATTTACTCGAAGAAGGCCGGAGCCCGCCGGTTGACTCTCCGTATGCCCGCCGGCCGGAAGACCACGGGAGGGATGGCGAGGTTCTCCCGACCCGACGAACGCGGTGAAGCCGAGCTCTACCGGGAGGCCGACCGAATTCTGGGCCTGACGTACGTTCCGCCCGGAGTCCTCGTCGATGCCAACATGGAGATCCTCCAGTTCCGGGGGGATACGGGCGCGTTTCTGGCGCCGGCGCCGGGAAAGGCCGGGCTCAATCTGCTGAAGATGGCTCGGGAAGGTCTTCTCGTCCCTCTCCGGGCCGCACTCGGCTCGGCGCGTACTTCTAGAATGCGAGCCCGCCAAGAATCCGTGCGAGTAGAGTCGAACGGCGGCTTCCGGAGCATCGCTCTCGAAGTCATCCCGTTCGAGGGGCCACGAGAGACGGGGGTTTTCTTTCTAGTCCTTTTCGAGGAACCCCATGCGCCTGACCCGTCTGCCCCCGTCGGTGCCCGCGTTCCCGACGACGCCGGCCAGGAGTCGAAATCGCTTCTGAACGAGGTCAACCGTTTGACGCAGGAGCTCGCGGCCACCCGTGAGTACCTGCAGTCCGTGACCGAAGAGCACGACGCCGGCATCGAAGAGCTCCAATCCGCCAACGAGGAGGCGCAGTCCGCCAATGAGGAGCTTCAAAGCGTCAATGAAGAGCTGGAAACCTCGAAGGAGGAGATTCAGTCCGCGAGCGAAGAGCTGGCTACCGTCAACGACGAATTGAACCATCGCAACCTGGAACTCAGCCAGACCAACGATGACCTCGTCAACCTGGTGAACAGCATCCAGATCGCCATCGTCATCGTGGGCGCTGATTTGCGGATCCGCCGCATCAGCCCGACGGCGGAGAAGCTTCTGAACCTGACCCCCGGCGACCTGGGCCGTCCCATCGGCAACGTGCAGCTCCCCCTCAGCCTTTCCGACATCGTCCCCCTTTTCACCGAGGTCACCGACACGGCGACCACCGTCGAGCGGGAAGTGCGAGACCAGCGCGGGAGAAGATTCTCCCTGCGGGTTCGGCCCTACAAGACGCTCGAGAACAAGATCGACGGCGCGGTTCTGGTGCTGGTCGACGTCGATGTCATGAGCCGAGCGCTGGAGCTCGCCGATGGAATCATCTCCACGCTCCGCGAGCCCGTGGTGGTGCTCGACCACAGCCTGCGCGTGCGAATGGCGAATCCCGCGTTCCACCGGACGTTCCAGATTTCGCCCCAGGGTTCGGCGGGGCGAGCGTTCTACGAGCTGTCCAACCACGAGTGGGACACCCCCGATCTCCGTCGGCTTCTCGAGGGGATCGTGTCCGCGAACTCCACCATCGAGAATTTCGTGCTGGAGCACGAATCCGAGCGGGGCAAGCGGGTCATGGTCTTGAACGCACGGCGGCTCGAGATTTCAGGCGAGACGCCCTCGCTGATTCTTCTAGTGATGGAGGACGTCACCGAGCGCGAGGCGCTGGCGGAGGCGCTGAAGGGCGGTGTCGAGAAGCTTCGTCTGGCCGACCGCGCGAAGGATCGCTTCCTCGCCATGCTGGCCCACGAGCTGAGAGGCCCTCTCGCTCCCCTCAGCGCCGCGGCCTCGATCCTCAAGCACCCAGCCGCCGGCCCGGACGTGGTACGAGGGACTCACGATATCATCGACCGGCAAGTTCGGGGCATGGCGCGGCTCATCGACGACCTGCTCGACGCCTCCCGGGTGACCGAGGGCAAAGTGAGGCTGCAGCTCGAAACCATAGAGATTGCGGAGATCGTCACCCGTGCCGTGGAGACCCAACGGCATCACATCGACGAGCGCAGCCAGGAGCTCGTAATCGAGCTTCCACCGAAACCGATCTTTCTCCAAGCCGATCCGGTTCGAATGGTGCAGGTCTTCGGGAACCTCCTCGAAAACGCTTCCAAGTACGGAAATAAAGGAGGGCGCATATCGCTCTCGGTGGCGGCGGTGGAGAACGTCGGGAATGCTGAGAACGACGAAGAACCGGAGAACATCGTGGTCCGGGTTCGCGATGATGGCGTGGGCATCAGCTCGGAGATGCTGCCTCGTGTGTTCGACATGTTCGCTCAGGCGGACGCTTCGCTCGCTCACTCGGGGGGCGGTTTAGGCATTGGTCTCACGCTGGTGCGAACTCTCGTCGAGGCGCACGGCGGCCGGGTCGAAGCCGAGAGCGCCGGCTTGGGAGAGGGCTCCGAGTTCACGGTATACCTTCCCGCTCTTTCCTCCCATAAGCCGAACCCTGAAAGAACGGCGCGGCCGGCAGATCCCAAGGCCGGTCCAACGGCTTCCCGCCGCGTTCTCATCGTGGACGACAATCCGGATGCGGCCGAGGCTCTGGGGACGGCGCTCCGTCTCGAGGGTCATTCCATCGAGACCGCGCGTGACGGACCCGAAGCCCTTTCGAAGGCGGTGGCGTTCGAGCCCGACGCAGTGGTCCTCGATATCGGCCTCCCGGGAATGGATGGCTATGAAGTCGCTCGGAAGCTTCGCGAGGATCCTCGACTCGCCAGGTTATTGCTCGTGGCCGTCAGCGGATATGGCCAGGACGACGACCGGCGCCGGGCGCGCGAGGCCGGGTTCGATCATCATCTGACCAAGCCCGTGCCCGTCGCCGATATCAACGCTCTGATCGGCTCGCGTGAAGGAAGAGAGCGCTAGCCGCCCGTTCCTGCGGTTCAGTGAAGATTTGCCAGGTCCGGTAGAATTTTCCGACCAGGTGTAGACGACCGGAGCACTCTTTCCTGGTTTTGCCAGCCGGCTTTCCAAGGAAGATCTGGCACAGACTTTGCTCATCCGGTGGTTGAAGCCCCAAAGGAGGCTTCGGTGATGAGCACAATCCTATCGACCGGTGTCTTCGTGGTCTGCTTCCTTGCGACCCTTTCCTCCGCGAGCGGCGCTTCTCAGCAACGTCGGATGGACGACTACGAGAGCGCGCTTCGAGCCACCATCGAGAAAAGGCTCGAGGAATATCGCCTGGCTCTTCGGGATGGCGAGGCCTCGGCCGAGCCGGTGGTGGCAAATGCTGCGGCAAGGGCGCGGGCTCGCGTCGGGGAATCCGCAACGAGCGCCGGCCTTCGGCAGCCGTCGGTTGCCAATTCCTTCGGCAGCGTGGTGAACGTCTACGAATCGAACGACGGCAAAGGTCAAGACGTGGAGATCCGGCTCACGATGCCGATCGATGCCTTCATGGAGTTCGCGCCCATCGCCGCGCTCGAGGCGGCTTCCATTACGCACAAATTCCCCGTCGTCTACATCTTCGTGCGCGAGGAGACGACCGACCGGGTGGCCCGGGTGGCGTTTCGAGACGCCGAACCGATTGCCGGACGCTATCTGGCCGGAGATGAGGGCGCCGTGGACGAGATGAGGGATGCTCTGATCTGGCACTGAGTGGCGAGCGCTCTAGGTCGGTCTCGGGTGCGAACGGCCCTCTCGTCCCGGTTAACCCGTGGACCCAGGGCCGGAGTTCGATCCATACTGTGCTCCCGACTAAGTATGGGGGGAAGATTCCGTGGACAAGCTCATCATCCATCACGGTGATCGGGTGACGGAGCATGAGCTCCGCGAGGCCCCGCTCACCATAGGCCGCGACCCGGAGTGCGACCTGTTCTTCGCCGACAAGAAGCTCTCCCGGAAGCACGCCCGGGTCCAGCGCGTCGGCATGGGATTCCGACTCGTCGACCTCGAAAGCCGCAACGGTAGTTGGGTCAATGAGATACGGGTCGAGGAGCATGACATCGCGCCCGGAGACGAGATTCGTCTCGGCGGTCTCCGGATCCACATCGAGCGGGATCAAGAGCAGGATCCGGGAGACCAATCCACCATCTATCTCACCACGGGAGCGCCACCGCCTCCCGATATGGGCACCGTCGCACTCGCCTCCGGGGCTCTCCAGAGTCCGTTGCCGCCGACCTCGACGATAAGTCTCTCTTCCCACGACTCTTCCACGGTGTTTCTCTCGTCTAAGCCGCCCGCCGCATTCGCGGAGCTCGAGGAAGCCGACGAGACGTTGAAGAAGCCCGAGCCCGAGAGGACCGTAGTTCTTCCCGGGCAGCTTCCAGGAAAGCTTTACGACACCGGCGCCATGGTCTTTCGGGGCCAGGCGGATCCGAGCCTCCAGGAGGCGGCCACGCGACTCGCCCCCCGGGAACCGCCGGTCATGGAGTCGTTCGATCTCCTCGAAGAGGAGGAGCCGGAAGCTTCCGAGCGCTCGCTCACGGCGTCGGTGACGTACGTGCCCCAGCTCGAAACGAGCGGTGGGCGGGGCTGGGCGGCGAGGTTCGCGCCGCTCGCGGCGGCCCTCGGAGTATTCGCGCTCCTGGTCGTCGCGCTTCCGCTGCTTCGAATCCTGAGCGCCGCTCTGGTGGAGGAGTCGAGCTCCCGTGGCCGCGCGCTGGTCGATCTCCTCGCGGCGGCGAACGAGACGGCTCTCGCCGAGGGTCGACTCCAGGAGGTTTCCGTCGACCGGGTCGTGACGG
>DAISKN010000502.1:0-5507 GCA_036820975.1 Acidobacteriota bacterium
GGACGACTTCCTGCAACGCACCGACGCCCGGCATATCTATGTGATCGCGCACAGCATGGGCAACCGCGGCGCGGTCGCGGCGCTGGGGGCGATCTTTTCCGAACGGCCGCGCGAGCGGGCGCGTTTTCGCGAAATCATCCTGACGGCGCCCGACATCGACGCCGAGATCTTCGTCCGCGAAGGCGGTCGCGTGAGCGACGCGTCGTTGAGCTTCCCCGGAGGACACACGCAGTCGTTCGAGGATCTCGGCTACGTCCTCGAGCTCCACGGAGGACGGTTCGACGGCGAAGAGAGGCTCGACCGCGACTACCCAACGGGCGAGTACGCAGTGCGCTTCGATACACCCGACGGGCCGATCGACGGGCGGCGCCTCGAGATCCGCGGGTCGCGAATCCCCGAGGCGCCGCGCATCACGCTGCTGCAGGAGGGGAGAGCCGCTTCGCCGCAGGCGATCGATCCCGCGAAGGACGTGACCGTCACCTGGAGTGAGTTCGAAGGCGCTCGCTCGGATCCCAACGGCATCCTCGACGACCTGGTGTTCGTCGTCGTCGGAAACTGCCGCGCCGAGAGAGTGGTCCATAGCGGGAGGCCGTTCGAAGGTACGCCCTACCTCACCTATCGGACGAAAGCGTACACGATTCCCGGCGGAACGCTCGCCCCCGGAGAGGAGCATCAGATGTTCGTCGAGCATGCCTCCGTCGATGCGAGCGAGGAGGACGGGATCGTCGGTCTCGTGACCTATGCCTCCACGACCTTCCTGGATTTGAGGACACGTGGAGTTCCCAGCGGCTCCTGCCCTGACGTCATGCCTCCTTTCGATGGCGGTCAAACCGACCGGAAACGCCCGTGAAGCTTTCCAACTTCGGCGCGAAGTTCACCCAGGAGTCCGGCATCCTCCGGCTGATGGACGACCTGGGAGAGGCGCTCTCGGCCGGCGGGAAGATGCTCATGCTCGGGGGCGGCAACCCCGCGCGGATTCCGGAAATGGAATCGAAGTTCCGCGAGCACATGCTTCGGTTGGTCGAACGGGGCGACTTCGACGATCTCGTCTCCGGCTACGACGCCCCGCAGGGGCATCGTAGATTTCTCGAAGCGCTCGCCGAGCTTCTGCACCGTCGATTCCGATGGGAGGTGAAGCCTTCGAACATCGCGCTCACGAACGGGAGCCAGACCTCGTTCTTCTACCTCTTCAACCTTCTCGCGGGCACCGGGTCCGACGGACGGCGAAGGAAAATTCTCTTCCCGCTCACGCCGGAGTACATCGGCTACGCCGACGCCGGAATCGAGCCCGACCTGTTCACCGCGTCGAGACCGGAGATCGAGCTCATCGACCCCGACCTCTTCAAGTACCGCGTCGACTTCAATCGGGTAGCGGTGATGGACGACGTCGCCGCCATATGCGTCTCGCGGCCGACGAATCCCACGTCGAACGTGCTCACCGGGGAAGAGCTGGAGCGGCTGCGCGCGCTCGCGGCCGGGAACGGGATCCCCCTCATCATCGACAACGCCTACGGGACGCCGTTTCCCAACATCCTCTTCACCGACGCCGAGCCGCTCTGGGACGAGAACGTGATCCTCACCATGAGCCTCTCGAAGCTGGGCCTTCCCGGGGTGCGGACGGGTATCGTCATCGGCAGCGAAGAGATCGTGAAAGCGATCGCGTCTCTCAACGCCGTCGTCTCGCTCGCTCCCTCGAGCTTCGGCGCCTATCTCACGCTCGACCTGGTGCGAACGGGCGAGGTGCTGGAGCTCAGCCGGCACGTCATCCGCCCGTACTACGAGCGGAGATCGCGGCAAGCGCTGTCCTGGGTGCGGGAACATCTTTCGGGGATCGAGTACAGGATCCACAAGCCCGAGGGCACGTTCTTCTTCTGGCTCTGGTTTCCGGGGCTTCCCATCACGTCGGCCGAGCTCTATCAGCGGCTCAAGGCGCGCGGCGTTCTCATCGTGCCGGGTCATTATTTCTTCCCCGGGCTTACCGGGAGCTGGCGCCACCGCGACGAGTGCCTGAGGCTCAACTACTCACAGGACGAAGCGGTCGTCGAGAAGGGGATAGCGATCATCGCGGACGAGGTGAAGAACGCGACCAGGGGAGCGAGGTTGGTATGAAGCGAATGGGACTCGCTCTTGTGCTGCTGACGGCGGAAGCCATCGCAAGGAACGCGCGCCTTACGTTTCGTCCAGCTCGCGAACCGCGCGGAGCGCTTCGTCGAACGCCACCTGGGTGAGCGCTCCCGGGCCGGAGTCGGAGCTCGCGATCGCGATCCGTCCGAAAGGCTTTCTCGCGACCGCCCAGGGGTCCTCGCCTTCCGGCCATTCGGGATCGGTGAGCGGGTCACGGCCGGTCGCGTACCCGTGGGGCCACCGATTGACGGTGATGGCCTCGATGTCGCGCGCGGGGTCGAAACCTCCCGCCCCCAGCATTCGCCCGAGCTGATCCCGGATCTCGCGCTCGAAGGTGGAAAACGGAGTGCTCAAGAGCTCCATTCTTCCAGCTCGATGCTGCTCGCGGCGGGGAAGTCCCGGCGAAAGCGGCGTCTTCTCCAGGTGCAGGACGATGGGCTCGTCGGGAGTCGCCGGGTGGCGGTAGGCGCCGAGACTCACCGGAAAATCCAGCTTCGCCTCGGTGTGATAGCCGTTCAGCGCGAGGATGTGATGGACTCCGAGCTTCTGCCACGGGCGCCAGTTCGAGACCAGAACGTTGGTATAGACCAGGGGCGCACGCACGGCGTAGGAGAGCGCCTTCCGCTGCGCTTCCGGCATCTCCGGGCAGAGGTAGGGGACGGTCGCGTTGTAGCAGGCCATCACGCAGTTCGCGGCCTTCACGCGGTGAGTTTTCTCCCCGGTGACGTAGGCGACCTCGACCGCGCCCGCGCTCGCGGGATCGCCCACGTGGGTCACGGCCACGACGGTGCTGTTGAGTCGAATGCGGACCTTCGAGCTCGCTTCATCGAGACGGGCGTAGTCGACCCGACTGGTCACGACATCCTCCATGTCCTTCCCCGGGACGGCGGCTGGAATGAGCGATCGCACGAAGAGCCGCGCGAGCGAAGCATTTCCGTCGGGGAAGTGGAAGATGTCGTGAGGCTCGTGACTGTCGGTGGACGGGGGCGCTCCCAGCCCGAGGCTTCGGAAGCCGGGAAGACCGCTTCGCCACGCGCCCAGCGCCGACCTCGCGTCCGACCCGATGGCGCCCAGACGATGGGGCCGCGTCTGGAAATAGGGAAGGACGTCCCGGTGGACGTTCGCCACCTTCAACAGAAACTCGTTGTAGCTCATCTTGCCGAGCCGCGCGCGCTTCTCCTCGACGCTCAGCCCCGGCAGATAGTCGCGGTCTTCCGCGTAAAGCCGCTCGATATCGCGACGCGCGTTCTCCGAGAGGGGCGTCTTCGTCAAGAACTCCGCCCAAGGGAGCGTCCCCTCGCCTCTCACCAGCCGGTCCGCTCCGAAAGTCTCCTTGTCGAAGAAGAGCGCCTGCTCGAGGCCGAGCGAGTGGTACAGCTTCTGGTCGAACGCGGCGTAGAACCGATCGGTGTCGACGCCGACTTCCGCGAGGAGCGCCCGGGCGTCCTTGCCAAAAGCCGAAGGACCCGGGTAGATCTGCTCCGTCCCGCCGTAGCCGATGAGAAGCCGGTCGCGGTGCCGGAACTCGTTCCGCTTGGCATGGCCTCCGAAGTCGTCGTGGTTGTCGAGCAGGAGAATCCGCGCGTTCGCGCCCGCCGCTTTCCGGAACTGGTACGCCGCGGCGAGGCCGCTCAGTCCGGCGCCGACGACCACGAGGTCGAACGTCTCTCCCGTCGACTCCCCGCGACCCATCCACCCGCGTTCGTCGCGGAGACGATGCGCGATCTCGAACGAGCCGTCGTGGCTCCCCCGCATGCCGGTGAGAGCGGGCGGGTAGTAGCCCGCGTCCTGCTGCGAAAGCGGCTGGCGAGCGAGGGCCTCGAGAGCCGCACTCAGCTCGGGCGCGAGGAGCGTGCCGGCTACCGCGATGCGCGCTCCGTTCAGGAAGTCCCGCCGGGTGATGTCCATCGTCGAAAGCTATGCGGGCGGCGGCGCCGAAGTCAATCGCGTTCGTTCCTATTGGCGCGACGCCGGGCGAAGTCCTGCGCCTCGTGCTTTCACGAGGCGCGGCTTTGGTGGGGGCGGGTCTCGTTCTCGGCCTCGTCGCCGCGAGCTCGCTCTCCCCGATTCCTGTCGAGCCCAGCTCTACGGAATCGGCCCCACGGACGCACTCGTCTATTCCGGCGTCGTGGTCCTCACCCTGGCCGTGGGTCTCGGCGCTTGTTACCTCCCCGCGCACCAGGCGGCGCGGATCGATCCGATGAAGACGCTCCGGCTCGAGTAGCGCAGCCTCACGGGCCGGGCAGGCACTTGCTGTTGAGCTCTTGAAAAGATATTGAGCCTCGGACCGATTGTCAATCGCCCTCGAGCTCCATCCAGCGTTCCAGGACTTGTTCGAGCGCACGCTTGGTGGAAGCGATCTCGTTCAAGACCGGCTCGACCTCCGTGAATGGCCGTGAGTAGAAGTCGGGCGCCGCCGCCTCTGCCTCGAGGGTGGCGACCTTCTTCTCCAGGGTCTCGATCTTCTCCGGAAGCGCGTCGAGCTCGAGCTTCCGCTTGTAGCTGAGCTTCGCCGGCCGCTCGACGATCCTGGGCTCGAGCGGCAGGGCATTCACGGACTTCTCGTTCGAGGCGCGCCCGGGGCCGTCCTTCACCGCCAGAGCATGGCCCTTTCGGAGCCAATCGCTGTAGCCTCCGGGATACCGGATGAAGGCGCCGTCTTCCTCGAACACCAGCGTGCTGGTCACTACGTTGTCGAGAAACGCGCGATCGTGGCTCACCACGATGAGCGTTCCCTCGTACTCCAGGAGCTGCTCCTCGAGAACCTCCAGCGTCTCCAGGTCCAGATCGTTGGTCGGCTCGTCGAGGACCAGCAAGTTCGACGGGCGGGCGAAAAGACGGGCGAGAAGGACGCGGTTGCGCTCGCCGCCGGAGAGGGCATCGACCTTGGTCGCCGCCCGCTCCGCGGTGAACAGGAAGCCTTTCAGGTAGCCGATGACGTGGCGGTCCTTGCCGCCTATGGTTACGTGGTCGCTTCCATCGGCGACGATCTCGGCCACGGTCTTCGTCGGGTCGAACTCGCTGCGCAGCTGATCGAAGTACGCGACCTCCAGGTTGACGCCGAAACGGACGGTGCCCGTCCGGGGCTCGAGCTCGCCCAGAAGGATTCGAAGGAGGGTCGTCTTTCCGACGCCGTTGTTTCCGACGAGGCCCAGCCGGTCTCCGCGCACGATCTTGAGCGACAGGTTTTGAAACAGCATGTCGGCCCCGAAGGCGTGACTCACCTGGTCGAGCTCGATGACCCGGCGCCCCGAGGACTCGGCTCGCTCTATCTGGATGCGCGCTCTCCCCTCCGGAGCCACCCGGGCGGCGTACTCCTCGCGCATCGCCTCGAGGGCACGCACCCGTCCCTCGTTCCGCGTGCGCCGCGCTTTGATCCCCTG
>DAISKN010000503.1:0-5494 GCA_036820975.1 Acidobacteriota bacterium
GTCACCATAGCTCTTCCTCGGGCGCGGTACCGGCCCTCGAACTTCTCGATGGCCGCGGCGGCGAGCCTCTTGTACTCCTCGTAGGCGGCCGGGTCGCGTACCCGGACGCGGGCGATAAGATAAGCAGGCATGACGGTCTCCCCTTTCCAGGGCATGAAGACGGACCATTTTGTTTCAGAAGCGACCTCGCCGCAATCGCGCCCTCCGCACCCGCCGGGGGGGTTCCCGTTTTCTCTCGACAAGCGGTTATTTCCATATGAGAATAGTCATGGATAGTGCGGGAGCCGACGGCAGGAGAGCCGCGGTGCACGATCGCGAGCAAACCAGAACCGAGAACGGAAGCCACGCGGGGCGCAATCGCCGTTCCGCGGCCGGCGGTTGCTTCGAGAACGCCGATACTCTGCGGCTCATCGTCGACCACTCCCCCGACCTCCTCGTGACGCTCGATCGCGAAGCGAACATCCAGTTCATCAACTACACCCTTCCCCAGTTCACCGCCGAGCAAGTGCTCGGGACGAAAGCCTTCGACTACGTCCACACCGCCGACCGCGAGCGCTGGCAGAAGACGTTCCGCGAGGTGCTCGCAACCGGGGAGCCTCGCGAGATGGAAGTCGTTACCGACGGGCCGGCCTGCTGGCTCTCTCGATTCGTTCCGGTCCGCGCGGGCGATGGCACGGTCGAGAGCGTCCTGGTGATCTCGACCGATGTCACCGAGAGAATGAAAGCCGCGCAGGCGCTCCGTGAGAGCGAAACCCGTTTCCGTACCCTCGCCGACTCCACCTCGGCCGCGATCTTCGTCGTTCAAGGCTCGAGAGTGGTCTACGCGAACCGGGCGGCGGAGGTTATCACCGGGTTCAGCATCCCGGAGATGTCACGAATGGCCTACTGGGAGCTCGTGCACCCTGACCAGCGGGAGCAGTCCAGGATCTGGGCGCTCGGCCGCCAGGAGGGCCTCGAGGTTCCCAGCCGCTTCGAGGCCAAGCTCCTCACCAAGGAAGGCGAGGAGCGATGGGTGGACTACAGCGCGAGCATTTTCGACCTGGGAGGGTCCCCAGCCATCGTGGGGACCGCGGTCGATATCACCGATCGGAGGCGCGCCGAGGAAGAGCGGCGGCGTCTCGAGGCGCAGGTCCAGCACGCCCAGAGGCTCGAGAGCCTCGGTGTGCTCACGGGGGGGATCGCGCACGACTTCAACAATCTGCTCACCGGGATCCTGGGAAGCGCGAGCCTCGCGGTGATGAAAGTCCCCCCCGACTCTCCGGCGGCGGAGCAGCTTTCGCGAGTGCTGGCGGCGGCGGAGAAGGCGGCGGAGCTCACCAACAAGATGCTGGCCTACGCGGGCAAGGGTCAATTCCTCCTCGCCCCAACCGACTTGAACCACGTTATCGAGGAGGTCCTTCCGCTGGTCCGGACCTCCCTGGGAAAGACGGCGACGATTCGGCTCGCGCTCGCTCCGAATCTGCCGCCGGTCGAGGCGGACGAGAAACAGATCCAGCAGGTGGTGGTGAACCTCCTCACCAACGCCGCGGAAGCCGTCGCGCGAGAGATCGTCGTCCGCACCGGCGCCCTGACCGGAGACGACGTTTCCCCACGACCCTCCGTTTTCATCGAGGTTCGCGACGACGGCGCGGGGATGGACGAAGACACGCGGATGCGAATCTTCGACCCGTTTTTCAGCACGAAATTCACCGGCCGTGGGCTCGGTCTATCGGCGGTCGCCGGCATCGTCAGAGCCCATGGGGGCAGGATTCGCGTCGAGAGCGCCCTCAACCGCGGAACGAGCTTTACCGTGCTGTTCCCCGCCAGGAAGGCGAAGGGAGCAGACCTGCCGGATGCGCTTGGAGCCCGCGCGAGCCGGGCGAACGACCCCGGCGCCTGAGCTTTCCTGGCGAGAAGTAGAGCCGGGGAGCGATGGATTCCCGCGGCGGGGGCGCGGTCCAGAGAGGCAGGAACGATATCCCCCGCGAGAGGACCTTCGCCCGGAAATAGCGCTCGTGGTCCCATTCCACCTCCGCCATTCGAAGGAGATCGGGAACGAGGTCGGGGCGGCCGGCCAGCAGGGCGAGACCGGCGGCTTCTTCGTATTCCTGGATGTTTCCGCTTTCGAGGCGGCCCGCGCCGTACATAGGCGCTAGCCAGCCGCTCACCCGACAAAGGCCCCCGAGTACAGCGCCAATGCGATGAAACAACGCCTCCCGGAGCCTGCTGGGACCCCTTCCGAGGCCGGCGAGCATCTGCCCGACGCTTCTCCGGTGCTGGAGCTCCTGACGGCCGATCTCGCGAACCTCCGCCGCCTCGACCGGGTCCGCGAGAGATCGCGCGTGGCCCTCATAAGCGAGCGCGGCCGCGAGCTCACCCGCATGCGCCCTTTGGAGAACGACGACCAGCTCACGACGCGCGCGCGCGTTCATGGCATCCCTGGCGCTCCTTCAAACTGGATTCTTCGAAATACCCTGCCCTTGTGCAAGATACTCATCAGAGGTACATTAGTACATTGCTATGCGGACACCAACAACGGACGAAATCCTGGTGGGCCGGGGCAACCGGATACTCACCCAATCTTTCGATGTCTTGAGACGCCATCTGGACGAGTCGCAGCAGTCCCGCTCTCCACGACTCTCTTTCATGACAGCGGACCACCATCGCGTGCGGGACTTCGCCGTGGCGGAGCTTCCCCGGCTCGGGCGCGCCTTGCCCTCCGAGCACATCGCGGAGAAGACGGATATTCCCCTCGAGCGCGTGGGAACGATCCTGAACGAGCTCGAGGTCAACCGCTTCTTTCTCGTCCGAGACCAGGAGCGGCGGGTGAGCTGGGCCTTCCCGGTCACGAGCGAGAAGACGCCTCACCGGCTCGACCTCTCGACGGGAGAGTCAATCTACGCCGCCTGAGCGGAGGACGCGGTTCCTGCGCCCTTCGTGCAAGGGTGCCTGAGAAACGAGCCGATAGCGGCCACCATCCGGACGCGGTGCGCCCGCAGCGGACGCGAGCTGACGCTCGACGTTGCCGCCGAGGGCGACGTCGAGGTCCGCGAGAGGGGGGCCTCCCCGCTCCTCTTCGAGCCCGAGATCGACTGGGAGCGGTTCGAGAAGCCTCACATCCTCGACGATTTCTGACGGAACTCCGTGTTCTTCTGGTCAGAAGACGAGGCAAGAGCGCACCGACGAGAGAACGTTTCGATCGACGGCATCTATCTCACGATGCCGCAGGCAAGCTACGTCACCCGCGTCGGCCAGGCGTCGCTCTTCGACATCGACCTGCAGACGAAGAAGCCGCGGCGCTAGCGCTCACAGGAAGAACGCAAAGGTCGCAAAGGTGCAGAGGCGCAAGGAAGAAAATAGAAGGGGGATGGGACCGGGGGGATAAGGAGATATTCACATGCATATCGATTTGGTCGACTCATCTCCCTTCGTCTCCCCAATCTCCCCGTCCCCCTTGCCTTTGGATTCCTTCGCGTCTTGGCGCGCCCCGGCGTCTTTGCGTTCGGTTCCCCCACCGGTGCTAAGATCCGCTTCATGAGCGAAGTTTCGAAGAAACGGAGGGCGCTCCTCGCCGGCATGGCGGGCGGGCTCGGAGCCATGGGAGCCGGGAATTCGAGGCCGCTCGCTCCCGATGATCCCACGAAGCTCCAGGGGCCTCCGCCGACGGAAGTGGGCGAGCGATCGCCCTTCGAGACGCCGCGGCGCACGGTGATGAAGAACGAGCCCTCCTCGTCTTCGCGGACTCCGCTCCAGGATCTGACGGGAATCATCACCCCCGCGGACCTCCATTTCGAGCGGCACCATGCGGGCGTTCCCCGAATCGATCCCGAACGCTATTCGCTCCTCATTCACGGGCTCGTCGAGCGCCCCACGATATTCACCCTCGCCGACTTGAAGCGCTTTCCTTCGGTATCGCGGCTCCTGTTCCTCGAATGCTCGGGAAACGGCGGAGAGGCCTTGCGCGATCCGAAAGCCGATCTCACACCACAGGAAATCGATGGTCTCACCAGCGTGAGCGAGTGGACCGGAGTGCCGCTCGCGCTCCTCTTCCGCGAAGTCGGGGCGCTCCCCGAAGCCCGGTGGTTTCTCGCCGAGGGGGCGGACGCGGCGGTCATGACCCGCAGCATTCCCATGGGAAAGGCCTGGGACGACGCGATGATCGCCTATGCCCAGAACGGCGAAGCGCTCCGGCCCGAGACCGGCTACCCGGCGCGGCTCCTCCTTCCCGGCTGGGAGGGGAACGCCAACGTGAAATGGATCCGCAGACTCGACCTCGCGGAGCGCCCGTTCTTCACCCGCGAGGAGACGGCCAAGTACTCCGACCCGCTTCCCGGCGGCCGGACGCGCATGTTCAGCTTCGAGATGGACGCGAAGTCCATCATCACCTTTCCGGCGTATCCCGCGAAGCTCGCGTCGCGAGGCTTCTGGGAGATCACGGGCATCGCCTGGAGCGGGCGGGGTCGCATCGCGCGGGTCGAGCTGAGCGTCGATGGAGGCAGGACCTGGAGCGACGCGGAGCTCCAGGAGCCGGTGCTTCCGAAGTGCCATACGCGCTTCCGGAAACTCTGGAGCTGGCAGGGAGAGCCCGCGATTCTCGTGAGCCGCGCGACCGACGAGACGGGATACACCCAGCCCACGAGGGAGGATTTCGTCGCCGTTCGCGGCGTGGAAACCCGGTATCACTTCAACCACCTGCGCGCGTGGAAAGTGAGCCCCGACGGGAGCGTGGAGTTCGCTCTTGTGTAGGGCCTTGGCATTTCTTCTTCTCGCCTGCGCCTGCTCCGAAGCGCCCGCCTCGAGCCCCGAAGCCGGGCGCCTGGCGGAGCCCAGGTCCGAGCCCTCCTCCGAAAGCGTCGACCTGCACGGCGAATGGCGGCGGTGGGCGGACACGCCCCGGCTCCGCGAACGAGCCCTGGCGAGCCTCGAATCCCTTCCCCGCTTCGGCTTCGGCCGCAAAGCCACGGCGGAGGAGATCGCCAGGATCGACATCGACGTGATGCCCGACGGAACCGGCCTCCCCGAAGGACGCGGCACCGTGGAGAGAGGCCGCGCCCTCTACAAGAACCAGTGTGTGCAGTGCCACGGGGCCGACGGCCGGGGCGCCGATTACGACGCCCTCGCGGGAGCCGGCGCCTATACCGTGGGAAATTACTGGCCCTACGCCACGACTCTCTACGACTACATCTACCGCGCCATGCCGCAGGCCGTCCCCGGGAGCCTTCCCCCCGACGACGTCTACAGCCTGACGGCCTTCGTCCTGCACCTGAACGAGCTCCTGCCGGCGGAAGGCACGCTCGATCGCGATTCGCTGCCGAAGGTCGAAATGCCCGGGCGCGACGGATTCGTCTACGACGATCGGGCGGGCGGATCGGAGCTCAAGTAGTGGCGCGCGATTTCATCCGGGAGATCGTCGAGGCCGAGATCGCGAGCGGCAAGAACGGCGGCCGCGTGGCGACGCGGTTCCCGCCCGAGCCCAACGGCTACCTCCACATCGGACACGCCAAGGCCATCTCGG
>DAISKN010000504.1:0-5438 GCA_036820975.1 Acidobacteriota bacterium
CAGCCTCATCCGGCCCGACGGGAACTTCGAGCAGGTCGTTGGACTCGGACTTCCCGTGGACCCGCTCGAAGGAGCGCGCACGCCCGGAGGACGTCCTCTCGGCCAGGCCATCGTCGACGGCCAGAAGCCCATGATCCAGCTTCGCGGGCAGGCGGGACCTCTCGAAGACGCGATGGATCGCGCCGGACTCGACTGCGTCGCCGTCCTCGCGCTTCCGATGCTGACCCCGGTGCACGCCATCGGGCTTCTGACGTTCTACATGCCGCAGGAGGCCCCGGCGCCCAACCAGGAGACCATCGAGCACCTGGAGCGCGTGGTACTCGAGCTCACGATGGCTCTCGAGGTCATCTCGGACTCCCACGCTTCGGAGTCGCTCAAGCAGAGCCTGAGGAGCGCCTTTCGCGGACGCGTGGCCGAGGGAGCGGCCTACGGACTCGACGTTCCCATCTCGGGAATCGACGCCGCCCTCGTGCGCCTGCGCGCCCGCCCGGACGTCCCGCATTTCGTCATGCAGGAGTTCTCTCAGGTGGAGTCGGCGCTGTCGAACGTGAAGTTCATGCGGCAGACGCTTCTCGACCTGCGCTCTGGCCGCCTGCCGGGCCGGGTGCCGACGCCTCTGAACGAAATCCTCGCCCGTCTCGAGAGCGAGCTCTCCCCCGCTTTGGCCGAGCAGGGCATTCGATTCCTCGTCGAGATCAAGCCCGGCGTGAGGCCGGTCTACGCCGAGCCCTATCTCCTGCGGGGGCTCCTCTACACCATCATCGACAACTCGCGCCGGAGACTCGCGGGGGCCGGGGGCGGAGTCATCCGCATCCTGGTGCAGCCCGACACCCACGGCGTTCGGCTCTCGATCTTCGACAACTTGATCGCCGTCTCGAACGCGCTCTCGGCGCCGGCGCGATTTCTCTCCTGGCCTCTGGAACGGAGGCTCACCGACGTCACCAACGAGCTCCTGCAGAGCGTGGTGGAGTACTTCCAGGGCCGGTGGGCGGAGGAGACCCGGGAGACGATCGGAACGGTGCGGACGATCGTCCTTCCGACGTCCTGAACGTCTTCGGCGCCGAATCACCGCGGCTTGACGACATGACTATTCATGACCATAATATGGTCATGAGCAAGGTAGGCATCGCGGACCTGAAGGCCCGCTTGAGCGAGCATCTTCGGAAGGTCCGCAAAGGGCAGACGCTGGTGGTGCTCGATCGCGACACGCCCGTGGCCCGCATCGTCCCTTACCGTCCGGAGTCCCCCCTCGCCCCGCTCGAGATGCGGCGCGCGACGAGAAAGCCCGGGCAGCTTCGTCTGCCGCCGCCGCCTTCGACTCCCACCGACAGCCTGAAATTGCTTCTCCAGGACCGCGCCTCGCGGTGATCGTCTATCTCGATTCTTCCGCGCTCCTGCGTCTCATACTCAGGGAGCCCCAGGCGCTCGACCTTGCCCAGCTGCGTTCGTGCGAATCCATCGTTTCCAGCGAGCTGCTCGCGATCGAGTGCCCCCGTACGCTCGACCGGTTGCGCCTCCGAGGGTCGTTGACGATGGACGACGCCGCGACGAGGAACGAAGCTATCAAGGATTGGCTCGAAGCCGTCGACCTCGTGCTTCTCCAGAGACCCATCCTCGCGCGGGCCTCCGAGCCGTTCCCGACACCGCTCGGAACGCTCGACGCGATTCATCTGTCGACGGCGCTCGTTTGGCGCGATCGAACGGGAAACGATCTGACCATGGCGACCGACGACGGTGGGCTCGCTATCGCCTCGCGCGCTTTCGGGATCCCCGTGCTCGGCTCCTGACGCCGGCTCACGGTAGCGATTCCGATGTCGCTACCGACGCCGGCGACGTCCCGACCCCGCCGTGCTTCGCGGCGAAGATCGCGGCGGTGAACAGCCCCCCTATCGCGGTGAACGCGGCGATTCCGATGAGCTGCACCCAGTCGGTGACCTCGGCGGGATTCCGCATCCAGGAGGCTGCGCGAAGGAGGTCGAACCCGACCTCGGGGGTTTCCCGCATCGTCTTGAGCGCCGCGAGAGCCGCGACGGAGAAGACCGCGAGAGCTCCGGCGAACACCGCGCCCAGGGCTCCCCTCGCGGCGAGCTCGCCCGGAGACAGGGGCCGCTTTCGTTCCGCCTCCCGGACCGCGAACTCCGGCTCCTTCACGCCGAGGGGAACGAACCGCGCGAGCATCGCGAGACCGGGGATCCCCATCACCAGCGTCGAGAGAAAGAACGTCCGCCAGCCGATGGCGTCGACCACGAAGCCGCTGATCGGTCCGGCGAGAAGGCGCGGGAGCGCGAACAGGCTCGAGAACAAAGCGTACTGGGTGGCCGAGAACCTCTTCTGGGTCATGCGGAGCAGAAGCACCGAGAAAGCCCCGGTCCCCAGACCCGAGGTGAAGAGCTCGAAGCCCGTCGCCGCGTACATCATGGGAATCGACGGCGCCGACAGACCGGCGAGCAGGAAATACCCCACGTTCGAGAAGATCTGAAGGACGCCGAAGACCCAGAGAGAGTGGCCGAGCCCCACGAGCGTCGTGGTGACTCCCCCCAGCAGGCCGCCTGCGATCGTGGCCACCATGCCGATGGTCGAAAGCGCGACGCCGCGCTGGTCGGAGTCGTAGCCCATGTCGATGAGAAACGGACGGGTGAGCGCCTGGGCGAGCTGGTCGGCGAACTTGTAGAGGAAGACGAAAGCGAGGATCTCGAGCGCGCGGTGCCGCGCGAGAAAACCGAGAAACGGCTCCCAGACGGCGTCGCGAAGGCTCTTCGGCGCCTCGACGTTCACCTCGGGCTCGGGAGCGAGCCAGGTGAGGAGCAGCATGGCCAGGTAGACGAGCCCGAGAAGAGCATTGACCGCGGGCCAGCCCCAGCGGCCCGCGAGGGTGATGGAAACTCCTCCGGATACGAGCATCGCCGCGCGGTAGAACGCGAGTCGCGCTCCCGACGCCGGCCCCTGCTCCTCCTCCCGCAGCACGTCGACGGCGTAGGCGTCGTAGGCGACGTCCTGCGACGCCGAAGCGAGGGCGATCGCGATGGCGATCGCCCCGACGACCCAGATCGCTTCCGGGTGGCTTCCGACGCCCGCGAGCGCCAGGCTCAGAATCGCGAGCGCGAGCTGCATGAGCGCCATCCAGCCGCGGCGGCGTCCCCAGAACGGGGGCACGTAGCGATCCATGACAGGCGACCACAGGACCTTGAACGCCCACGGCACCTGGGCCAGGGAGAAGAGGCCGACGATGCGGATGTCGACCCCGATGTCGCGCATCCAGTCGGGGATCGCATACCAGACGAGCCCCAGGGGAAGTCCCGAGGCGAACGAGAGGAGAGCGACCGCGGCCGTGCGCCAGGAGCTCATCGCCCGCGCGAGGTTCGAGAGCGCTCCGCCGCTCAACTCAGCTCCTTGCCCGGTAGAAAGCTTCGACGGCCTCGACCTCGGCGCATTTCCGCTCCTCGCTCCACGAAAGCTCCTCTCCCAGAATCGCCGCCGCGCGGGCGAGCGCACTTCTGCCCGGGTGGCCCGCCGAGCCGAGCTCGGTCCGACGGAGCACGACCGACGCGAGATCGAACGCCATCTCCTCCCGCGCCGCGTATCGGACTTCACCCCCGGTGACGGGGCTCGAGTCACTGAGAGGCTCGGGGTCGGAAATGGCGAGCACCTCGGGGTAGAGCGACCCGTAGTTGTGCGCGAGGTGGGTTTTCCCCGCGGCCCGCTTCAGATCGGCAAAGCTCTCGAAGTCGCCGCCCACGACGGGGGCGGCGGCCGTGCGCGAACCGACCTCCGGTCTTCCCAGCCTTGCCAAGACCCGATCGACGGTCTTCTCCGCGACGTCTCTCGCCGTCGTGTATTTCACGCCCACGACGGAGAGCAGGCCCTCGAGAGTCTCCTCGATGGTGTAGCTCTTCACGAGCGTGAGCTCTCGACCGTTCGGCACCGCCGGAAGCAGGCCACGATGAACCAGGCGCACGTCGGAGCGGACGAGCTCCGCTTTCGGATAGGCGCGGTTGATCGCGTCGAGAAGGCGCCGCACGTCCGCTTCCGTGGCCTCGAGCGCGTCGGGCTCGCCCTCGTAGGGAAGGTGGAGCGTCCCGACCAGGGACACGTGGCGCCAGGGCGCGACGACGAGGAGCGGGCCTCCCCGCGTGAGACCGAGGGCGACGCTCCCGACCAGGGGCCGCGTCACGAGATTCATCGCCAACGACGAGTGGAAGAGAGGTCTCCGCTTCTCCCCCCCGGCTTTTTCGAGCAGGCGGTCGACGGAAGGCCCTGCGGCATTGACCGTCATCCGCGCGCGGATCTCGAAGTCTCCGGCTCCCGCGAGAGCGTCTCTCGCGACGACACCCTGGACACGTTCTCCCGATTTCACGAAGCCGACGGCTTCGACGAAGTTCGCGACGGCCGCGCCCTCCCGGGCCGCCGAGAGCACGAAAGAGAGCGTGAGGCGGTCCGAGTTGTACATCTGGGCGTCGTACCATAGCGCCCCGCCGGTAAGGCCGGGCTCGTCGAGATCGGGAGCGAGATCGAGGCACTCGGCGCGCGAGAGCGCTCGCCCCGGTGGAAGACGCTTTTCGGCGCGCGCGCCCCGGTTGCGATCCCAGCTGAACAGATCGTTCGCGAAGAGGGCGAGCCGCAGAGCGGAGCGGCTCCGGGTGAGGGAGCCTTGATAGGTGGGGACGAGGAACGGAAGCGGATGAACGAGGTGGGGAGCGATGGACATGAGGATCCGGCGCTCCCGCACGGACTCGCGGATGCGCTTCAGATCTCCGTGCTGGAGATACCGGACGCCGCCGTGGATGGTCTTGAGGTTGTTGAAGGACGTTCCCGAGCCGAAGTCGTTCCGCTCCACCAGAGCGACGGCGAGACCGCGAAGCGCAGCGTCCCACGCGATGGCGGCGCCGTAGACTCCGCCTCCGACGATCGCGAGGTCGAACTCGCGCGAGGCGAGCGCCCCGATGTCTCTTTTCACGAAGGTACTATAATACGCCCCTTGAACGCCCTCCTGGAACGAGTCCAGCAGTACTGGAACGAGCGCATCCACGACCTGGAGATGACCCGACACCCTGCGGGCACCCGGGAGTTCTTCGCGGATCTCGACGAGTACCGGTTCGACAAGCTCCGGTACCTGCCGCGCCTCGTCGATTTCGACGGCTTCCGGGGAAAGAAGCTGCTCGAGGTCGGATGCGGGATTGGAACCGATCTCGTTCGCTTCGCGAAGGGAGGCGCCGTCGTCACCGGGATCGATCTCTCCGACACCGCGCTCGACCTGGCGCGACGGAACGCCCGCCAAGCCGGGGTCGAGATGGATCTGAAGCTCGCGAACGGAGAGGATCTTCCCTTCGAGGACGGGTCCTTCGACGTCGTCTACTGCCACGGCGTTCTCCAGTACACGGCGGAGCCGAGGCTCATGGTCGAAGAGTGCCGCCGGGTGCTGAAGCCCGACGGCGAGGCCA
>DAISKN010000505.1:0-5422 GCA_036820975.1 Acidobacteriota bacterium
AAACGGACCTCGCCCCGGCTGGCGTCGTAGAGCTGCATCGAGAGACCGACGACCCTGACATCAGGGAGCTCGGCGACGATTTTCCTCGTGGCTTCGATCCCGTTCAAACGCGGCATGGACAGGTCCATCACGATCACGTCCGGACGAAGGAGGTGCGCGACCTCGATCGCCGCCTGGCCATCCTCTGCCTCACCCACGACTTCGATGTCGGTGTATCTCTGGAGAAGGCTGGCTAGACCCTCGCGGAGGATCGCGTGGTCGTCGACGAGCACGACCCGAATCGTGTTCCGCGAAGCGCTCGCTTCGCTGGCCGAGAAGATATCTCTCTCCACTTCGATTGCCTCCGGCGTGCCCGCGCGCAGGGTCGGTACCCGCACCGTGACCTCGGTCCCCTTCCCCGGCGAGCTTTCTATTTGGATGTGCCCGCCGACGAGCTCCAGGCGCTCACGGATCCTCAAAAGCCCCGTATGGTGCAACGGATCGTCGGCCGAGTCGAGCCGATCCGGATCGAAGCCCGTCCCCTCGTCCTCGATGGTGACCCGAACCTCATCCGCGGATGAGTCGAGAAGGCGGATTCGCGCCCGATCCACGCCCGAGTGCTTGACCACGTTGAAGAGGAGCTCGCGAGCGGTGTCGAAGACCAGGGCCCGGCAAGCGGCCGGGAGCTCGGACTCCGAGCTGCCTTCGACGGTAACCGCCAACCCGTGGTTTCTCTGCATGTGCCGGGCAAGCCATTCCAGCGCCGCCACCATTCCTCCGTCGTTCAGGACGGGCGGATGGAGATCGACGGCG
This sequence comes from Acidobacteriota bacterium, assembly GCA_036820975.1. Lineage (GTDB taxonomy): Bacteria > Acidobacteriota > Vicinamibacteria > Marinacidobacterales > SMYC01 > DAISKN01. Next base: position 793 of record DAISKN010000505.1, read on the forward strand.
AGCGAGCGCGCGGCGGCGATGGCGTCCTGCACCAGCTCCTCCACCTCGGCAAGATTTCCGCCGATCGTCCCCTTGCGCGGTTCTTGCTGGGCGAGCTGGATTCGCATCATCGCGGCGGCCAGAAGCTGTTGAACGTGATCGTGGAGCACCCGCGCGAGACGCCGCCGCTCCCGCTGCTCGGCCTCGACGAGCTGAGAAGCGAGGAGTCCCAACTGGCGAGCCCGAGCCCGGAGGCGGTCCGCCTGCCGCCCGACCTCGGTCGTCTTGCGGTAGAGATCGACGAACACCCTCACTTTGGTGCGCAGGACGTCGGGTATCAACGGGGCCAGGATGTAGTCGACCGCCCCGAGGGAGTACCCGCGCGCCGCCAGCATCTCGTCGGGGTAGGCGGTGATGAAGATGATCGGCGTGTGCTCCGAGCTCTTGCGCTGCCGAATGAGCCGCGCCGTCTCGAAGCCGTCCATCCCCGGCATGTTGACGTCGAGCAGGATCAAGGCGAACTCCCGGCTCAGGAGGGACCGGAGCGCCTCGTCCCCCGAGTTCGCCCGCACGATCTCGACACCGATCTCGACGAGCACCGCCTCGAGCGAGAGCAGTTTCTGCTCCTGATCGTCCACGATCAGGAGGCTCACTTTGCCATCGACTTCATTCATGCGGCGCTCGTCAGCGGAAAAGCCACAGCCGGAGAAGGGCAAGAAGCTGCTCAGGATCCACGGGTTTCGCAATGTAGTCCGAAGCGCCGGCCTCGATGCACTTCTCCCGGTCGCCCTTCATCGCCTTGGCGGTGAGCGCGACGATCGGGAGCGACTGGAAGCGCGGCATCCTCCGGATCTCCTTTATGGTGTCGTAGCCGTCCAGATCCGGCATCATGATGTCCATCAGCAGCAGGTCCACCTCGCCGTCGTTCTGGAGCGTTTCAATCGCGCCCCGGCCAGTCTCGGCGGAACGGATGTCCATGTCGTACCGCTCGAGAAGGCTGGTGAGGGCGAAGATGTTCCGGATGTCGTCGTCGACGATCATCACTCGTTTTCCAGCAAGGCCGGTCCGGCCCCCTCGGATCTCCCGAATCACCCTTTGCTGCCTCTCGGACAGCTCGTCGATCGGCAGGTGGAGGAACAGCATCGCTTCGTCCATCAGCCGCTCGAGAGAGCGCACGTCCTTGAGCGGCAGGCTGTGCGCCAGATGCTGGAGCTCGAGACCCTCCTCGGGGCCGAGCTCGACGGGCGAATACGCCAGGATGGGAAGGTCGGCCAGATCCGGCGCGAGAGCGATCTTCGCGATCAAATCCGAGCGCGAGATATCGGGGAGATCCTGCCCGAGAACCAGCAATTCGGGTCGGCGTTCCCGGAGGCCGAGCAACGCTTCGGCCCCGGTGGCGAACGAACGCACATCGACCCGTGTCCCCGTCAGAAGGTCGCCTACCGCCGCTCGTCGCTCGGAGTCGCCGTCGACGACGACCATACTCCTGGGGGTCGGGTCCAGGAGATCCTCGATTCTCTCGAACACCTCTTCGAGCGCCTCCCTGCTCTTCAGCGGTTTGACGAGCGCTCCCATCGCCCCCATTCTCAAGGCCCGTTCGCGCTCGTCGTCGGTCGTGATGACATGCACCGGGATGTGGCGGAGAGTGACGGCGTCCTTCAGTCTCTCGAGGACCTTCCAGCCGTTCACGTCGGGGAGATTGATGTCCAGGGTGATGGCGGACGGCCGGTAGTTCTGGGCGGCGGTCAGCCCGGCGACGCCTCGCGCGGCCACCACCGCTTTGAATCCCTTCTCGCGCGCCAGGTCCATCAGGATCTGGGCGAAGCTCAGATCGTTCTCCACGACGAGCAGCACGCGATCCTCGGGCTGGATGTTGGCGCTGTCGTCGGTCAGGAGGCTCACGGCGGGCGGCGGAGCGACCGGCCCGAGCGCCGTCGCGCGCGCCGGCTCGGTGGATGCGGGCGCCGTCTCGGCGCCGGCCGCCGCAGGACGCGCCGCCTTGACCGGCACGTACATTTCGGGCAGGTACAGAGTGAAGACGCTTCCCTTGCCGACTTCGCTCTGGAGCTTCAGCTCACCCCCCAGTACCCGCGCGATTTCACGGCTGATGGCGAGCCCGAGCCCGGTGCCACCATACTTGCGGCTTGTCGAGCCGTCGGCCTGCTGGAAGGCCTCGAACACGATCTGCTGTTTTTCCCGGGATATGCCCACTCCACTATCTTCGACGGAGAGTGCTATGACCGACCGCGCGCGATCCAGCGCCTCGTTTCCCGGAGTCCAACCCTTCGTCGCGGCATGCACCCGCAGATGGACGCGGCCGCGCTCGGTGAACTTGAAGGCGTTCGACAGCAGGTTCTTCAACACCTGCTGCAGGCGCTTGGCGTCGGTCTGCATCGAGCGCGGCGTGCCCGGGGCAACCTCGAGATCGAAAATCAGACGGCGGGACTCGGCCACGTGACGGAAGCTGCGCTCGACGTAGTCGACGACGTCGCGCACCTTGACGTCCCCGACGTCCACTACCACCGTGCCCGACTCGATCTTCGAGAGATCGAGGATGTCGTTGATGAGGGCCAGGAGGTCATTTCCGGAGGCGTGAATGGTCCGGGCGAACTCCACCTGCCGCGAGGTGAGGTTCTGGTCGGGGTTGCGCGAGAGCTGATCGGAGAGGATGAGCAGGCTGTTCAGGGGCGTCCGCAGCTCGTGCGACATGTTGGCGAGGAATTCCGACTTGTACTTGGAGGTGAGCGCGAGCTGAGAGGCCTTCTCTTCGAGCGCCTGCCGGGCATGCTCCACCTCGAAGTTCTTGCGCTCCACCTCCACGTTCTGATCCGCCAGAAGCGTAGCCTTCTCCTCGAGCTCGGCATTCGTCTTCTGGAGCTCCTCCTGGCGGCTCTGGAGCTCTCGGGCGAGCGACTGGGACTGGGCGAGCAGGTCCTCGGTGAGAGTACTGGCCTCGATGGTGTTGAACACGATCCCGATCGTGTCCATGAGCTGATCGAGGAACATCTGGTGCGTCTCGCTGAACCTGTCGAAGGAAGCGAGCTCCAGGACCGCCTTGACTTGCCCTTCGAACACCACGGGTATGACGATGATGTTCAGGGGAGCCGCCTCACCCAAGCCGGAGCTGATGCGGATGTAGTCCCTCGGCACGTCGGTCAGGAGGATCGTCTCATTCTCCAGGGCGCACTGGCCGACCAGCCCCTCGCCGAGCATGAAGGTCGTATCGACGTTCACGCGCTCCCGGTAGGCGTAGCTGGCGAGGAGCTTGAGGCAAGGCGGGTCGCTGGTGTGGAGTGTATAAAAGACACCGTGCTGGGCGTTCACCAAAGGGGCCAGCTCGGACAGGATCACGCGCCCCACGGTGAGCAAGTCCTTCTGCCCCTGCAGCATTCGGCTGAACTTGGCCAGGTTGGTCTTGAGCCAGTCCTGCTCCGAGTTCTTCCGCGTGGTGTCCTTGAGGTTCCGGATCATCTCGTTGATGTTGTCTTTGAGCGCGGCCACCTCTCCCTGGGCGGCAACGTCGATCGATCGAGTCAGGTCGCCCCGGGTCACCGCCGTCGCCACGTCCGCGATCGCCCGTACCTGGGTGGTGAGGTTCGCGGCGAGCTGGTTCACGTTCTCGGTCAGATCCTTCCACGTCCCGGCGGCGCCCGGCACCGAGGCCTGGCCGCCCAGCTCCCCCTCGACTCCCACTTCACGGGCGACGCCGGTGACCTGATCCGCGAACGTGGCCAGGGTCTCGATCATGCTGTTGATGGTGTCGGCGAGCTCGGCGATCTCGCCCTTCGCCTCGAGCGCCAGCTTCCGCTTCAGATCGCCGTTCGCGACCGCGGTCACCACCTGGGCGATGCCGCGCACCTGGTTCGTGAGGTTCCGGGCCATGAAGTTCGTGTTGTCGGTGAGGTCCTTCCAGGTACCCGCCACACCCTTCACGTCCGCCTGCCCGCCGAGCTTCCCCTCGGTCCCCACCTCGCGCGCCACTCGCGTCACCTCCGAAGCGAAGGAGTTGAGCCGGTCCACCATGGTGTTGACGGTGTCTTTCAGCTCCAGGATCTCGCCCTTCACGTCCACGGTGATCTTCTTCGACAAGTCACCGGCCGCGACCGCTTTGGTCACGTCGGCGATGTTGCGCACCTGAGACGTCAGACGGCCGGCCATGGAGTTCACCGATTCGGTGAGGTCCTTCCAGGTGCCGCCGACACCCTTCACGTCCGCCTGGCCGCCAAGCTTCCCTTCGGTCCCCACCTCGCGCGCTACCCGGGTCACCTCCGAGGCGAACGACGAGAGCTGGTCCACCATGGTGTTGATGGTGTCCTTCAGCTCCAGGATCTCTCCTTTCACGTCCACCGTGATCTTCTTCGAGAGGTCGCCCGCCGCGACCGCTTTGGTCACGCCGGCGATGTTGCGCACCTGAGACGTCAGGTTTCCCGCCATGAAGTTCACGTTGTCGGTGAGGTCCTTCCAGGTGCCCGCCACGCCCTTCACATCCGCCTGGCCGCCGAGCTTCCCTTCGGTCCCCACCTCGCGCGCGACCCGGGTCACCTCCGAAGCGAACGAGTTGAGCTGGTCCACCATGGTGTTCACCGTGTCCTTCAACTCCAGGATCTCGCCCTTCACGTCCACGGTGATCTTCTTCGACAAGTCACCGGCC
>DAISKN010000506.1:0-5407 GCA_036820975.1 Acidobacteriota bacterium
GGCCACGATCGGCCGTGGCACTCCGAGCTGCTCGAGCCTCTCCATCGCGAGCGGGAGGGCGGCTTCGGAGCTCGTCGTCGCGAACGCGATGGAGACCGGTTCGGCGATGGCAGCCAGGAAGCGGCGTATGGGAACTCGTGCCACGAGCGCGATGGGGAGGAGCACGAAGAGCAGGAAGAAGGCGAGCGCCACGTACAGAGTGGCGAGGAGCTTGAACAGGCTCACCAGAATCCCGAGGCCCATGTGGCCCACGGTATAGGCGATCGCCGCGCCGACCCCGATGGGGGCGAAGTACATCACGATGTTCGTGAACTTGAACATCGTCTCCGCGAGGCTTCCGGCGAAGTCGAGCATCGGTCGGCGCTTGGCTTCCGGCAGCAGCGCCAGCGCGATTCCGAAGAGCACGCTGAAGACCACGATCTGCAGCACCTGTCCCTCGGCAACGGACTTGGCGATGTTCTCGGGGAACACGTGGAGGATCACGTCCGACGTGGACTGCTTCACCGGCGTTATCCCCGAAGACTCGAGGGCCGGCGGCGGAACTACTCCCACTCCGGCGCGGGTGATGTTGATCGCCGCGAGCCCGATGAAGAGGGCGAGGGTGGTGACGACCTCGAAGTACACGAGCGACTTGACGCCCAGGCGCCCCACCTGACGCAAGTTCGTATGTCCCGCGATTCCGACCACCAGCGTCCCGAAGAGAAGGGGGGCGATGATGGTTTTGATGAGTTTGAGAAAGATCTGCGACAGGATTCGGGCGCCCTGACCCACCGCGGGCCAGTCGTGCCCGACCTCGGCACCGACGGCCATGGAGACCAGGATCCACGCAGTGAGCGAGCGGCGCTTCAGCCCATAGGTCACAAGACCGACAATCGCGACCCAGCGGCCGGCGAAGCCGATGGAGGAATTCTCGAGGAGATAACCCGCCGAGGCGACGAGGGCGCCCGCCGCGACGAGGATGAGCGAGATGAGGCCGAGGGGTAGACGCTTCGATGAAGTCGCTTCCGCCATGGCGGCGGAGTATAGCCGAAAAAAACCTCACGCACGCCGCGGCGCGGCAAGCGCGGCGATGAGAAAGGCGAGCGCCGGAAGAACGAAGAGGAGCAGCGGCGGAATGAAAAAGTAGGCGTAAGCATTCACCGCGAGGATCCCCATGAAGGCCGCGTTGTGCCAGCAGAGGGCGCGCAGATAGCGCGTCTCTCTCGCCATGCGCCATGCGGAAGCCGAGGAGGTTCGCCAATCCCACCATGACCATGAAAATGCTGTACTGCAGGCTCAGCCCGAGGAGGATGTCCAGCGTCGAGCGAACGAAACCGCCTCCGAAGTCCTGCTTCACCGCGGACATCAAACCATCAGAAGCTTCTCGTCCTCGTTCGCCGGGGGCGCGGGTCGGCGGAGGTGCCCGATCAGATGGATTGGACCGGTGAGGAGCTGGAGAACGATGCCGGTGAGAAACGATGCGCGGAACACTTTCATGGGCATGGCGTAGTATCAACGAATGCCGCCCACGTCAACGGGCCAGGGGTTCTGTTGTAGGATTTCCGGGGAGCAGAGGGGAGATTCGCTTGAGATCGAACGCTCTGGGAACGCTGCTTTGGACCGTTTCGCTCGCCCTTCCGGGCTTCGCCGCGGAGGACGCGGCCAAGTGGGATGTGGCCGCCCCGTTCGGCCCGACGACCGCTCTCGATTTCGAGACCGACGAGGGGACCTGGATCAACCTGGACGTGAGCCCGGACGGCAGGCGAATCGTCTTCGACATCCTCGGCGACCTGTACCTCATGCCCGTCGAGGGAACGGGCGGACGCCTCGCGGAGCGGCTCACGAGCGGCGCCGCCTTCGACATGCAGCCTCGATTCAGCCCGGACGGCTCCCTCATCGCCTTCGCGAGCGATCGCGACGGAGCCACGAACCTCTGGGTCGTGCGTCCGGACGGAACCGGCCTTCGTCAGGTGTCGAAGGAGAAGCGGTGGTTCGTGAACAGCCCGGTGTGGTCGCCCGACGGCCGGTACCTCTTCGCCCGGCACCATTTCGTGAAGGAGCGCTCGCTCGGGGCGGGCGAGATCTGGATGTACCACCTCGGCGGCGAGAGCGGCCTTCAGGTCACGGAGAAAGCGAGCTGGCAGAAGGACGCGGGCGAGCCGACGATCTCGCCCGATGGCCGCTACCTCTACTACAGCAAGGACGTTTCCGCGGGCGACAACTTCGAGTACAACAAGGACCCGAACGCAGCCATCTACGCCATCGTTCGCCGCGACCTCCTGACCGGCGAGGAGCGGCGCGAAGTCTCGGTCCAGGGGGGCGCGGTCACGCCCCGGCTCTCTCCCGACGGAAAGCATCTTGCCTACATCCGGCGCGTCCGCCTGGGAAGCGTCCTCTACGTTCAGGACCTCGCGACCGGCGAGAGCCGGCCCCTCTTCGACAAGCTCGACAAGGATTTGCAGGAGGCCTGGGCGATCCACGGCCTCTATCCCGGCTACGCCTTCAGCCCGGACGGGGGCCGCATCTTCATCTGGGGCCTCGGCAAGATCTGGAACGTGGACGTCGCCGGCGGCAGGGGAGTCGAAGTTCCGTTCAAGGCCCGGGTGGAGGCCGCCATCCACGAAGCTCTCCGGTTCCCCCAGAACGTCCACGAGGACCGTTTTCCCGTCCGCATGATTCGGCATGCAGCGACCGCTCCCGACGGAAGCGCTGTCGTGTACGGCGCTCTCGGACGTCTCTACCGCAGAGCGCTTCCCGACGGCGAGCCGCGCCGGCTCACGAGCGACGAGGTCGTCGAGCTCGCTCCCGCGTTCTCGAGAGACGGAGAGCTTCTCGTCTACGCCACCTGGAGCGACGAAAGACGGGGTCGAATCCGGATCGCGCGCGCCGACGGAAGCGCCGGGCGCGATGTCGTCGACGTCCCCGGCCATTACACCGAGCCGTCGTTCTCGCCCGACGGCGGACAGGTCGTTTACCGGAGAACCCGCGGTGACTCCGTGCGCGGGCCGGCCTTCGGGACGGATCCGGGAATCTACGTGGTGGGAGTGGAGGGAGGGACCCCGAGGCTCGTCTGTGAGGGCGGCGAGAACCCGCGGTTCTCAGCCTCGGGCGATCGGATCTCGTACGTGGACCGCCGCGGCGACAAGACGGTTCTCGCGAGCGTGGGCCTCGATGGCGCCAGGGAAGTCGTGCACCTCGAGTCCGAGAACGCGATCGAGATGGTTCCGTCCCCCGACGACCAGTGGGTCGCTTTCGTCGAGCGCTACAAGGTCCTCGTGGCCCCGTTTCCGCGGACAGGCCGAGCGGTCACCCTGGGCACCGGCAGCAGCTCCCTTCCCGTGGCCGAGCTCTCGTCCGAGGCCGGCTTCGGGCTCCACTGGTCGGGAGACTCGACGACGGTCTTCTGGAGCCTCGGACCCGAGCTCCTTTCCGTCTCCCTCGACCGGGTGTTCGACTTCGGCGCGGAGGAGCCGACGCGGCCCGCCGAGGCGACGAGGACCGCCATTGGTTTTTCGGTGGCGAGCGACGCTCCCGAGGGCGCGGTCGCCCTCGTCGGCGCGCGGGTAGTGACCCTCTCCGAGAGCGGCGGCGATGCCGTCATCGAGAACGGGACCGTCGTCGTCGAGCGCAACCGCATCACCGCGGTCGGAGCGTCCCGCTCGGTGAGCGTGCCTTCGGGCGCCCGCCGGTTCGACGTCACCGGCAGGACGGTCATTCCCGGAATCATCGACGTCCACGCGCACGTGGGAAGCGAGAGCGAAGGGATTCTCGCTGAAGAGAGCTGGCCCCTGGTCGCGAACCTGGCCTATGGCGTGACGACCTCTCACGACCCCTCGAACAATACGGAGATGGTCTTCACCAACGCGGAGATGATCCGCGCGGGCATGAAGCTCGGGCCGCGCCTCTACTCGACGGGGACCATCCTCTATGGGGCGGAGACGCCGTTCAAGACGGTGATCGAGAAGTACGAGGACGCGCTCGCTCATCTGAGGCGGTTGAAGTCGGTGGGCGCCATCTCGGTCAAGAGCTACAACCAGCAGCGGCGCGACGTGCGGCAGATGATCGTCAAGGCCGCGCGCGAGCTCGAGATGATGGTCGTTCCCGAGGGCGGCTCGCTCCTCTACATGGACGAAACCTTCGTCCTCGACGGCCACACCGGCCTCGAGCATTCCCTTCCGGTGCCGAACCTGTACCGCGACGTGGTCGAGCTCTTCGCCCGAAGCGGCAGCGGTTACACGCCGACCCTCATCGTCGGCTACGGAGGGCTCTCGGGCGAGTACTACTGGTATCAGCACGAGAACGTGTGGGAGAAGGAGCACCTGCTCCAATTCACTCCCCGGGAGATCGTGGACGCCCGCTCGCGCCGCCGCACGATGGCCGAGGAGGACGACTTCAACCACGTCCTGATCTCGCGAGGGGCGAAAAAGATCGTCGATGCCGGGGGCCGGGTTCAGCTCGGAGCTCACGGTCAGCTCCAGGGACTCGGCGCGCACTGGGAGCTCTGGATGCTCGAGCAGGGAGGTATGACTCCACTCGAGGCCCTCCGGGCCGCGACCCTCGACGGAGCCCGCTACCTCGGCCTCGATCGGGAGATTGGCTCGATCGAGGTGGGAAAGCTCGCGGATCTCGTGGTCTTGAACGAGAACCCTCTCGAGGACATCCGCGGGACCGAGGCCGTGGCGCAGGTGATGATCAATGGGAGGCTATATGAGGCGGCGACGATGACCGAGGTGGGAAGCTCCAGGACGCGGCAGCCGTTCTACTGGCAACGATGAACAGTCATCGGTTATCGGTTGTCAGTCGTCAGTGCGGCGTCGCTTTACTCGTCGCCACCGCCTTTGGTTCGTCCTGCGCCGGGCGGGAGGCCTCATCGGACAGACCACAGGTCGCGCTCATCATGAAGTCGCTCGCGAACGAGTTCTTCTCCACCATGGCCGCCGGGGCGGAGGCGCATCACCGGGCGAACGCGGAGAAATACGACCTCGTCGTGAACGGCATCAAGGACGAGCGAGACCTCGCGCGCCAGGTCTCCCTGGTCGAGGAGATGGTGGCGCAGGGAGCCGATGCCATCGTGATCGCGCCCGCGGACTCGAAGGCGCTGGTTACCGTCTTGAAGCGCGCTGCGGATGCCGGCGTCGCCGTCGTGAACATCGACAATCGCCTCGATCCGGAGGTGCTGGCGAGCGCGGGCCTGAAGGTGCCGTTCGTCGGGCCCGACAACCGGAAGGGCGCTCGCGCCGTCGGGGAGGCGCTCGCGGGGAGGCTCCGGCCAGGAGACGAGGTCGCGATCCTCGAGGGGGTGCGCACCGCGGACAACGCGGTGCAGCGGCGACTCGGGTTCGAGGATGCAATGGCGGCCGCGGGAATGAAGGTCGTCGACTCCCAGAGCGCCGAGTGGGAGATGGACATGGCGAACCGGGTGGCCTCG
>DAISKN010000507.1:0-5397 GCA_036820975.1 Acidobacteriota bacterium
GGCACTGAGTGCAGTCCGCCGCCCGGTGCTTGCCGTTGAGCTGAAAGAATCGGTTGTGGTCGAAACTCGCTCCTGCCCAGCTCGAGGCCGCCTCCCCGTGGCAGCTCGCGCAGTCGGTGCCGAAGCCCGCCAAGGCGTGATTCGGGTTAGGAGTGCCTTGATAGTCGCTCTGGTGGCAGGCGATGCAGGTCGAGGGGGTTCCGGCGAACCTGTCGTTGGCGTGACACTGGGTGCATTCGGCCGCCCGGTGCTGGCCTCGAAGGGGGAATACCCGTTCGTGGTCGAAGCTCGCGCCCAGCCAGCTGGTCGCGGAGTCGCCGTGACAACCGGCGCAGGCGGTGGAGAAGCCCGCGGTGAGATGGTTCGGCTGCGAAGTGCGCTCGTACTCGCTCCTGTGGCAATCCACGCATCCTGAACGCGTGGCGCTGAAGTTGCCGCTCTCGTGGCAAGCGTTGCATTGCGCCGCCTTGTGCATGCCCTTCAGGGGAAAGACGCTCTGGTGGTCGAAGCTCGCCGTGCCCCAGCTCGACGCCGAGATGCCGTGGCAGGACGCGCAGTCGGTGGGAAATCCCGCCTGGAGATGGTTGGGATTCGCCGTACGCTCGTAGTCCCCTCGATGGCAGTCGTAGCAGTTGGACGAGGTGCCGGCGAAGACGCCGTCTCGGTGGCAGGCGGCGCATTCGACCGTCTGGTGCATTCCGCGAAGGGGGAAGATCTGATCGTGATCGAACTCCGCGCCTTTCCAGGTGGGCGCGTTCCCCGTATGGCACTGAAGGCAGTCGGTGGCGAAGCCCGACTGCTGGTGATTGGGGCTTTGGGCCGACTCGAAGTCCGGCCGGTGGCAGCTGAAGCAGTCGGTGGCGGTCCCGGCGAATCGTCCACCCGAGTGGCAGGAGTCGCAGGAGGCGGTTTTGTGAGGTCCGGTGAGCGGGAAGAAATCGTGATCGAACGAAGCACCCTCCCATCGAACCTGGTTGAGATGACAGAGCTCGCAGCTCGTGGGGAAGTTCGCCGCCTGATGGTCGGGCATCCGTGTGGACCGGAAATCGTCCTGATGGCACTGGACGCATTCCGCCGTCGCCGAGCCGAAGCTTCGGGTGGAGTGACAGTCGGTACAGGAAAGCGGGGCGTGGCTGCCCGCAAGGGCGAATCCGGTTCGTTCCTCGTGGTCCCAGGCCCCGGCGAGAACTCGGGCCCAGCTCGCGGTGGTATGGCAGTCGGCGCACTGGGTTCCGAGCTGGAGGCGATTGGGATCGTCCTGCCGGCGGCCCCAGTGGCAGGACTCACAGGTTTCGGGCGTTCCCCCGAGGACGCCTCCGATATGGCAGCTGCCGCAATCGACGAACTTGTGCTTCCCCGTGAGGGGGAAGGCGGTGTTGTCGTGAGCGAGAATCATCCGCATCTTGTCGGGACTCTGCTCCTGCGCCGCCGACTCGTAGGAATGCACTGCCCGTTCGTCGAGGCCGAAAAACACCAGCGCCGAGACGAAGATCATTCCGGCGACGAGGACGTAGTGCTTGCGCCTGCTCATGACGGTCAGGCGGGGATTCGCTGCGGTTCGTTCATCATGAGCTCCTTGGTGACGATCTCGACTCCAAACTTCTGCAGAAGAAGGTTGGGCGAGGTGCCGCCGATGAGAGCGAAGACATAGTCATTGGGAAACGCCGTGGGAGCGCCGCCCTCGCTCTGGACGACGACCTCCTTCGGTCTCACCGCGACCAGCTTGCTCGCGGGAAGGAATCGGACCCTGCCAGCAGCGATGGCCTCGTCCAGGGCTTTGCGGTTCTTGTCCTTCAAGCGCTCGAACGACTTCTTCCGATAGGAGAGGACGACCTCGTTGCCGGGTTGGGCGGAGAGGCCGATGGCCGCCTCGGCCGCGGAGTCGCCTCCGCCCACCACGAGAATTTTCGAGCGCTGGTACTGCGCGGCATCGGTCAGCGAGTACATGACCTTCGGAAGCTCCGCCCCTTCGACCTCGAGCCTTCGCGGCGTGCCTCGCTTTCCGATGGCGAGGATCACCCGTTGCGCCTCGTAGCTCGACCGGGAGGTGACGACCCGCAGAAGGCCGCTGTCGCTCCGGGCGACTTCCGTCACCTGCTCGTTCTCGTGGATATCGATTCCCGCGGATTCGATGATGGTCTGCCAGACGCTCAGCAGGGTCTCCTTGGGAGCATCCGAGATCCACAGGGATCCGTACATCGGCACCCGGACCGGCTCGGCCATGACCACCTTCTTGTTGGGAAAGCGCCGGATGGTGTCGGCGAAGCCTCCCTGCTCCAGGAGGATGGCCTCGAACCCCGCCTCTTTCGCCGCGAGCCCCGCGGAGAGCCCCGCCGGGCCCGCTCCCACGATGATGAAATCGAGGACCCCCTCGCGGCGTTGGTGCTTCCCCTTCAATCCTTGGATCACCAGCTGGCCTTCGTTGACCGCGTTCTTTATGAGTCCCAGGCCTCCGAGCTCTCCCACGGCGTAGATCCCCTTCACGTTTGTCTCGAAGTCGGCGCCGATCCTGGGAACCTCGACCCGGCGCGCGGCGCCGCCGCCGCCGTCGGTGAGCTGGCAGGCGCCCGTGGGGCAGACCTCGGCGCAGGCGGCGGCGCCGGTGCATGCGGTGAGGTTCGTGACCGCCGACTTCCCCGCGACGATCTGAAGGACGCTCGTGGCGCAGGCGTTGACGCAGGCGCTGCATCCGATGCAGACGTCCTGGTCGATGATGGGCACGAGGTGGGAGGGTTTCTTCGCATCGGCAGAGCCCTTGACCTCGCGCGAGAGCTTGAGCTGCCACAGCATCATCGGGACGCCGCACTTCTCGCAGAACGCCGAGTCCGAAGCCGTGGGATGCGCGCACTGCGGGCAGGGACGCGTCGCTCTCCTCTCTGCCGCCCGCGCGGGCCCCGGCCTCGCGGCTCCGGCCTCGCCGAGGCTCTTCAGGTGAAAATGGACCGGTATCGTCGCCAGCAGAGCGAGGGCGAGAAAGATGCCAAGCCAGACCGCCAATCCTTCGATGGACATATAGAGCCTTAGAACCGGAGCATCATCCGGAAGAAGAGCGTGTTCTCGTGCTCTTCCCCCCGCCGAGTCAGGTCGTGCTCGACGGACACCGCGAACTCGTTCGTCAGGTCGAAGAAGAAGTCGTTCGAGAACGTTCGCAGGTTGGGAACGTGGAAGATCTCCGGCCTCCCGGTGGCGGCGTCGAAGCGGACCCCGTTGAAGGTGCTGGAGAAATATCCGGTCCAGGCCAAAGGCCCGAAATCCCGGCTGACGGACACGCGGTAGGAGTCCGACTCCGAAGCGTCTCCGCGATTGATGTTATAGCTTCCATAGATTCCGAAGCCGGAACCGGCGACGTCCCAGGTGGAGGCCCCCAGCTGGGTGGTGTGGTTCTTGATCCCCTGGTCTTTCTGCTCGCTTTCCCTCTGGGCGATGAACAACCGCACCTGCCGCTGGGGCTTGACGCTGAAACGCACGCCGTAGGACTCGGTGTAATAGAACCTCTCGAGCTCGGCCGAATTGTGGTCGGGGTCCTGCGACTGCTCGAGGAGAAAGCGGTGATAGTCGAGTCCCCTGCCCGAGCTGTAGTAGCCGGTGACGTCGGCCGCGGGAGAGAAGCTGTAGCGGGTGTTCAAGAAAAGGTGCGAGACTCGATCGCCGCCCGAGATGCCCTGGCCGAGCTCGTACTCCGCGCTCCCGTAGACCACGGCGGCGTTACCGATGGGAATGAGACCGCTTCCGTAGAGGAACTGCCGCTCGGCCACGCTCTGGTAGGTGAGCCGGTTGTAGCTGACGGCGATGGATCGGGCATTGGGCCCGCGATACTGGGTGAAGACGCCGTACTTGAGATAGTTCAGGTCGTAGCTCAGAGCGTAGATGTCGGGCTCGAGACCGCCGTAGCCGCCGACGGTCCACGACGGATTCATTCTCACCCCCAGGACGCCTCCCGCCAGCTGGCCCACTCCCGCGGTCTCGTAGAGATTCATCTGACCCAGGGACAGGCTCAGAGGCCTCGAGGCTTCGTCGTAGATGACGCGGGCGTCGTAGACGATGAGCTTGTTCGTGGTCGAGGAGCTCCCGTTGTAGCGGTGCCGGGCGTCCATGAAGAAGCGCCAGCCGCCTCCGGGTCGGCTTCCGGCGTCGAGCCTCACCCGGGTGCTCAGCTGGCTCGTCGAGAGCCCGTCCTCGTAGCCGGAGCGAAACCAGTCGATGTACAGGGCGCCGTCGAAGATGGTGTCGCCCGGCGCGGCCTTCGAAGTCGCGCGAACAGGGCTCTCGCTCGCGGCCACGGATTTGTCTCCGGACGTCATCGGCAGCTCGCCTCCGCGGCTTCGCTGGAACTCCACGTCCTTCTTCGCTTCCGGCATCGACTCGTCGATGAGACTCGCGAGAACGACCGGGGTCGGAGGTGAGCTCCCGCCCTGGGCTCTCACGACGCTAGCGAGGGTGCGGGCGGCGACGGTGTCGTCACCCTCGCCGCCCCCGCCGTTCGCTGCCGGTTCCGCCGACCAGCCGTGATGCACTCGATGAAGCGACCGCTCGTCGTATTTCGCCGCTTTCGCCGGCTCCTGTGCTTTCAGCGAGCGCCGCCTCTCCTTCTCCCTTTCGGCGAGCTCCGCGAGGCTCTGCGAAGCGAGATGGCCGGCGACGAGCTGCAGAAGCAGAGTCGCTGCGACGATCCTCATGGTGCTCCTCCTTGATCGGGTCCTTGTCTCTTCCAGAACCCGACGACCCAGGTCTTCTGGGAGTGGCAGTCTACGCACCGCGCCATGCTCTTGAGGTGAGGCGAACGGTGGCAGTCGGCGCAGTCCCGGTTGCTCTCCCGGAACAGCAGGTAGCGATGCTGCGGAAGGACCGCATAGTCGTGACAGCGGTCGCAGACCAGACCCGCGTGCGCGCCGGTGAGCGCGAAAGACGTGCGAGCGTGGTCGAAACCGGGGAGCTCGAAGCTCTCCTCCGAGTGGCAGCTCTCGCATCTCGTCGTCGCGAGCGAAGCCTTCGAGGCTTGAAACGAGGACTCGTCGTGTACGTTCTCGTGGCAGCCGGAGCAGAGATCTCGGATCGGCTTGTATCTCACCGCGACCCCGGGGCCGCCGGGGAAGGTCGCTCGCTCCGAGCGGTGACACTCGCCGCAGAGAATCTGGGCGTGCCGCCCGCGGAGCGAGAACCGCGAGTCGCGGTCGTGGGCGAACCGGAGATTCTCGGAGTGGAAGCCGTCCGTTACGTGGCAGGACTCACAGTCGGCGTCGAGCTGGCCGTAGTGAACGTCGAGGTGGCAGCTCTTGCAGGCGGTCGGGAGAGGCCGATAGCGCACGACCGTCGCCATCCCGTCCGGGAGCTGGGAGTGGTCCTCCGTCCGGTGGCATTCGGAGCAGGCGACCGCCTTGTGGCGTCCCGTAAGGGGAT
>DAISKN010000508.1:0-5389 GCA_036820975.1 Acidobacteriota bacterium
GACAAAGAGGTGTCAACGGGGGTTGACGGCCTTATCGGGTTGTCCGGGCTGCCTTTGTCGATATCGTCGAAGGAGGCCGTAACGGGTCGTTGACGCTCGCGCAGCCTTCACGCCGGCGGGGCCAGCGCCTCCCCACCTCGAACTCTCTGAGTGGAAACGACTTCATGGAGTGGAGGGTCGCCCCTGAGAAAGTGGCCCGCCGCTTGCCTTGATGACTTCTCGAGCTCGGATATCCCCGGGCGTGCCTGCCACAGCCTGAAAGCGGCGACGGCGGGGAAAGGAGGTCCGAAGGGAAACAAGAGAACCGTCCTCGCAAGTCTCGGGGCGGAGAACGCGCCGCTCGGTGTCGGTAGAAATCCGGAGCGTGCGCGTCGACGCCTGGTAGGGAACCGCCGGAGGGGTCGTGCTTCCGGCGGGTACCCCGTTACGCAAACCGTCAACGAATAGGAGAAATCGAAGTGAAGAAAAACGCATTCTTGTTCTCGTCCCTCTTGAGTCTCGCGGCTCTCGTCGTCGCTTCCGGAACCACTCTCGCCGGTCAGTCGGAAGAGAAGGCGTCGTCGGCGTCGGAGCTCCGGGTCGACATCAACCAGGCCGACGTCGCGGAGCTCTCGAAGCTTCCCGGGATCGGCGAGCAGGTGGCGAAGCGGATCATCGCTTATCGCGAGGAGAACGGTCCTTTCGAGAAGGCGGAGGAGCTCATGAACGTCCGCGGCATCGGAGAGAAGAGCTTCCTCAAGCTTCAGCCCCACGTCACCCTTGGCGACAAGGAAAAGCGGAAGAAGTGAGAGGCGCGCCGATGGAAGCTTCCGGGCTTCCGGGGCGGGGCCGGCGGGAACGAAAGCCCGCCGGCCCCTTCGCGGGGGCGGAGTCGGGACGCGGGCTTATGGATCTCATCGTCGCCGTCAGCCTCGCGGTCGTGCTGGCCGCGGCGGCGATTCCGAAAGCCCAGTCGATGGTGCACGAGTCGCGGCTGCGGGGCGCGGCGTTCTACCTGCGCGGTCTGATGCGCCAGGTGCGCGCGAACGCGGCGGCGAAGGCGTGCTACATGGGGGTCGTCTTCGACGAGGTGGACGGGAGTCCGGTGTTCTCGATCCATGCGGACGGAAACTCGAACGGCATTCGGCGGGTGGACGTCGACCGGCGTATCGATCCGATGCTCCGTCAGCCCTACCGTCTCAGCGACACGTTCCCCGGCGTTCGGTACGGGAGCCTTCCGGCGGGTGCGAAGGATCCTTTCCTGCGCGGCCTCCAGATCGGCCGCAGCCACATCGTTTCCTTCTCTCCACTGGGCGCTTCCACCACCGGTACGCTGTACTTGAGCAACGACTACGGCCTCGTCTATGCCGTCGTCATCTTCGGCGCCACCGGTCGAGTCCGGGTGGCCCGCTATCACGGCGGCAAATGGCAGGCGATGTGACCCGCCTTCGCCAGGCTACGGCGGGCGGCGCCGACGAGATTCACGCCAGAATCAATCAACGAAAGGATCGAATCATGGACGCCAGCTTCTATGAACCCCGGTACAACAAAGAAGGAAAGATCGTGGCCCTGGCCGACGTCGACATCTCCGACGGCATCATCGTGAAAGGCTTCCGCGTCATCCGCGGGGAGAACGGTCTCTTCGCCTCGGTGCCCACCAAGAGCTTCGTGGTGGAGGGACGCACGCGGTACGTGCCGCAGGTCGTGTTCTCGAGCCCCGATCAAAGGACCCGGTTCTTGTCGGGTCTCCTCGATGCCTACCAGAAATGGAACGAGGGCCGATCGACCGCGGCGGGGGCCCCGGGGTCACATCCGCCAGCGGATGAACTCGTCGAGTGAGGTCACGCCGGCCGTCACCTCTTTGAGGCATCGCTGGCGGAGCGATTCCATGCCCGTGCCGCGGGCTACGCCCTCGATTTCGGCGAGCGTCGGCCCGGCAGCGAGCTTATCGCGGAAATGGGGATCGACGACGATGAGCTCGAAGAGGCCCTTCCGCCGGCGATAGCCGAGGCGATGGCAATTACTGCAGCCGCGTCCCTTGTAGAGCCGGAGGGTCTTTGCCTCCTTCGGGCTGATGCCGTAGGTGCCGAGCTTCTGCGGGTCGGCCTGGCTTCCTTCGTCGCGGCAATGGGGGCAGATTCGCCGCACCAGGCGCTGGTTGAGGACGAGCGAGAGGCTGCGGGCGAGGAGCGACGGGGGTACTCCGAGCTCGAGGAAGCGGTAGATGGACTCGGCCGCGCCGAAAGCGGGAAAAGTGGTGATGACCAGGAGCGAGGTCGCCAGCTGGCAGGCGAGGTTCGCCGTCGCCTTGTCGTTGAGCTCGAGGATGAAGACCACGTCCGGCCGTATGCTCGCGACCGACCTCAGGGCCGCCGCGAAATCGAGCCCCTTGTCCTGGTTCACTTCCATTTGATTGACGTAGGGGACCTCCCACTGGATGGTTCGTTCGATGCTCACGACCCGCCTCTCCGATTTAGCCACCTGGTCCATCAGTGAGTAGGAAGTGGTCATGGCGCCGTTGTAGGGGGGGGAGGTCACCATGATGAGTCCCGAAGGCGCGTCCAGGGCGCGGACGAGGAACAGCTGATCCGCCGGCGTCAGTCCGAGGGCGGTGAAATTCTTAAGGAAGAAGCGGCGATCGACGAGCTTGATGGTGACGCTGGTTCCCATCCGGGTGGGGAGCGTAGTCACCAGGAGATCGAAGTCGTGCCCTTCGAGCTCGAGATGCGCCCGGCCTCTCTGCGGCAGGTCCGCGTGCTGCGGATCCAGGGTGAAGACCTCGTGGATTCGCTGGAGAAGCGGCACCAGCGAATCCCCCTTCAGGGGCTTCACCTTGTAGAACAAACCGTCGATGCGGAGCTTGATCGAAAGCTCGGTCGCCGAGGGCTCGAGGTGGATGTCGGACGCCCCTTTGCGGGCGGCGAGCGTCAGCAGGTACTCGAAGAGCTGGGTGGGGTTGCTCGCGGCGGACTGAGGCGCGGGCGTGAGCTCGAGACCCTGGCTGTCGACCAGCGGCTGATAGCCCTGATACTTCAGGGCGTCGTCGATGTCCTGCTGGGTGACCCAGCCCTTCTGGATGAGGATCTTGCCCAGAAGACCCCCGGTGCGCTCCTGCTCCCGGAGCGCCTGGAGCAGCTGCGGCGTCTTGAGCTTCTGGTTGCGGATCAGGATCTCGCCCAACCGGTCCAGGCTGCGCTCCAGCATCGAGACCTCGTCCTTCAGCGATCCCGGCGCGGAGGCCCAGAAACGGCGCTTGTACTCGTCGTCGGCGGGGCAGAAGCAGTGCAGGCAGAACGGGCAGAGCTTCGTCGGGTGCTTCGGGTCGCAGCTGCACCAGACGGCCTCGACCGCTTCGAAGTCGTTCAGGCAGTTCCAGCAGCGAACGGTATAGATCTCTGCGTTCATGCCTCGAAGATTGCCTTCTCGAGCGAGCAACGTTGAAAATTCTCTGCGAAGTTGTACCTCAGTATAAGTGGTCCTCTGGGGGGGTTCAACCTCAGCGCCGGGAACCCCGGGGAGAGCGCCTTTATTTCTAATGGGATAGATTGCTTTGCTCGCTGAAAGACGGATCCACTCCTCGAGCTCTCCTTAGGCCTCCCCTTAATTGACACCCCTTTGGGGCTATGGTAGCGTCACACGCTCTGCTATAAGCTTCGTAGATGGCTACATCGGACTCGCCCCTGAAGCGCACTCCTCTCTACGCCCTCCATCGGGAGCTCGGCGCCCGCATGACGGATTTCGCCGGCTACGATATGCCGGTCGAGTTCGGAGGTGTCGTCGAGGAGCATCTCACGGTGCGAAAGAAGGCAGGGCTCTTCGACGTGAGCCACATGGGGGAGTTCCTCGTTTCCGGCGGCGAAGCGGAAGCTTTCCTCCAGAAGCTCACGCCCAACGACGTGTCTCGACTGGCCATCGGTCAGGCGCACTACTCCGCGCTCACGACCGAGAAGGGCGCGTTCGTCGACGATCTCCTGATCTCTCGTACCGGAGAGAGCGCCTTCCTCGTGGTGGTGAACGCGTCGAACGTCGAGAAGGACTTCGCCTGGATGGATTCGCGGCGTCCCGCGGGCGCGACGCTCACGAACGCGAGTGACGATTACGCGCTTCTCGCGCTCCAGGGTCCGAGCTCGGAGGCCATTCTCCGCCCCTTGACCGACGTCGATCTCGGGGCGATGAAGTACTACCGTTTCGCGCAGGGCAAAGTGCTGGGAGAGGCCGCTACGGTTTCTCGAACCGGATACACCGGCGAAGACGGCTTCGAGATCCTCATCGAGGCCGGCGTGGGCGAGAAAGTCGCCCGGGGACTTCTGGAGCGCGGCGCCTCTCTGGGCATCGCCCCCATCGGCCTCGCGGCGCGAGACACCCTCCGCCTCGAAGCGAAGATGGCGCTCTACGGAAACGACATCGACGAGGACCACACGGTGCTCGAGGCGGACCTCGAGTGGATCGTCAAATGGCAGAAGGGCGACTTCGTCGGGCGGGAAGCCCTGGCCCGGCAGAAGGAAAAAGGCGTCCCGAGAAAGCTCATCGGCTTCGAGATGGTCGACCGCGGAATCGCGCGGCACGGATATCCGGTCTTCGCCTCGGGAGCGCCCTCCGATACCGTGACCAGCGGCAGCTTCGCGCCTTATTTGAAGAAGAACATCGGGATGGCCTATGTCCCGGCCGCGTCCTCGGCGCCGGGAAGCGAGATCGAGATCGAGATTCGGGGTCGCCGGGCGAAGGCGGTCGTGGTTCCGACGCCCTTCTACAAGCGGGAGAGAAAGTAATGCTTCCTGAGGATCGCAAATATTCGAAAGAGCACGAGTGGGTGAAGCTGGAGGGAGGCCGCGGCACCGTGGGAATCACCGACTACGCCCAGAAGGCGCTCGGGGACGTGGTCTACGTGGAGCTTCCCGAGGTGGGGAAGAAGCTCTCCTCGATGGAGGTCTTCGGAACCATCGAGTCGGTGAAGGCGGTATCCGAGCTCTTCTGCCCGGTGTCGGGCGAGGTCGTCGAGGTGAACGGCACCGTGGTCGACAAGCCCGAGCTGGTGAACTCCGACCCCTACGGTAAAGCGTGGCTCCTGGTGGTCGCGATCGCAAACGAAGGCGACCTCTCCTCCCTCATGACCGCCGCGGAGTATCAGAAGTACCTCGATCAGGAGAGCAAGGGTGGATGTCCAAGCTCGCGGTCCTCGAGCCGCTCGATTCCTTCCCCCCGAGACACATCGGACCCAGACCCAAAGACATCGCCGAGATGCTCGCGCTTCTCGGCTATCGGGACGTCGAGCAGCTGGTTTCCGACACCGTTCCCGCGGACATCCGTTCGAAGAAGCCGCTCTAGCTTCCCGAGCCCGCGACCGAGCATGCTCTCATTCAGGAGCTTCGCGCCCTCGCTTCGAAAAACCGGGTGACCAGGTCCTTCATCG
>DAISKN010000509.1:0-5385 GCA_036820975.1 Acidobacteriota bacterium
GGAGAGCCGCAGCGGCCTCTCCCAGACGGTACCGAAGCGCCGGGCCAGATCGACGGCTCGGGCCAGGAGTCGAGTTCGGGCTCGGGTTCTGAAGGGGGCTCAGGCGGGGGCTCGGGCCGGGGCTCCGTCGTCTCTCCCTCCGCGAGCGGCTCCATCACCCGCCGGATTTTGTACGATGCCCCGGGGCCGAAGTAGAGCTTCTCCCGGATGGTCCGATATCCCTCGAGACGAATGACGATCTCGTGGTTGCCGGGAGCGACGTCGAGCCTCTGGAAGAAGCCGTCGAACTCGTCGACGTTTCCCGCGAGGTAGCCGTCGACGAAGACCTCGGCCTCGACGGGCCTCACTTCGAGCCGTAGCGCGACGGGCGCCCGGTCGAGGGGCCCATAGTAGATGCGCGCGTACGGGTAGGGCGCGCCGTAGAAACCACCGTAATAGAGAGCGGGGTAGCCGTAGTAGCCGCCCCAGTAGGACCAGCTCGGATAGTAGCGGTAGTAGCGATGTCGGCCGTGGGACTCGGCGTCAGATTGAAACGCCAGTACCGAGAGCAGAGAAAGCGAGAGGGTGCCCGCGAGTTTCGAGAATCGCATCGAGTCTCTCCATGTCAACGCACCCTTGGTCTCTGACTTCCTCTGCAAGAGCGATTCCAGAATCGCTCTGCCCGCATCTCCGTGGGTAGTGGCGACTTGTCCTTGACCAGGTGAAGTCGCCCGTCCCTTCGCGAAGACGTTCGGCGACTCCGGGAGGTGACGCAGCTGGCCGCCCACCCGGGAGCGGGACCGGAACCAAGGGTGCGACCTCGGGTCCACGATTTCACCCCCGGGCGGGCGACGCAGTTGCCAGGCTAGCGAAGCGTCGCGTCCCCCGCTGTCAAATTGCTGTAAGGGGTGTAAGGAATCAGGCGAGAGGAGTCACTGGAATCTCGTGCTCGGCTCGATCTTTCTGCCCGCGCAGTCGCCGTCTTCGGCGCCCGGGCGGTGCCGGATCCACTGGCGCAAACGCTCCTCGATCTGCGCGTCGGATTCGGTCGGGTGCCGGCGTTTCAGCGTCTCGCGCATCATTGCGACAACGCTCTCGAAGAGCTCGAGGGCGATCTGAAGCTTCTCGGATGGCGTGAGCGAGCTCGAGTCGGCCACCTCTCTATTCTACCCCGGACCGTGATTGTGTTAGTTTCCGGGTCCGTATGAAACACAAACCTCTTGGAAGAATCCTTGCGATGGCGCTCCTCGCCGCTTCCACCGCGGGGGCGGCCCAGGAAGAGCCGAAGGCGACGGACGTTCTCGCGAACCTGAAGTACCGCTCGATCGGGCCTCCGGCCGGAGGGCGCGTCTCGCGCGCGGTGGGAATCCCGGGCGACCCGCGCGTCTACTACGCGGCAACTGCTTCCGGAGGCGTGTGGAAGTCGACGGACGGCGGAATCCGCTGGTCGCCCATCTCCGACGAGATGCCCGTCTCCTCGATCGGCTCGATCGCGGTGGCGCCCTCCGATCGGAACGTGGTCTACGTCGGATCGGGAGAAGCGAACATCCGCGGAGACGTCGCGGCGGGAAACGGGATCTACAAGTCGACCGATGCGGGAAAGACGTGGAAGCACGTCTTTGTCCAGGAAGGCCAGATCGGAACGATGGAGGTCGACCCGAAGAATGCCGACGTCGCCTTCGCCGCGGTCCTGGGGCATGCCTTCGGCCCGAATCCGGAGAGGGGCGTCTATCGCACCAAGGACGGAGGCGCGAGCTGGGAAAGAGTCCTCCACGTCGACGAGGATACGGGGGCATCCGACGTTTCGATCGATCCCACGAACCCGCGCATCGTCTTCGCCGGCATGTGGGAAGCCCGGCGCAGTCCCTGGGGCCTGGTCTCCGGCGGGGATACCGGGGGCGTCTTCGTTTCCCGCGACGGCGGCGACACGTGGAAGAAAATCGAAGGAAAGGGACTCCCCGAAGGGGTTACCGGGAGAATCGCGGTCGACGTCGCGCCTTCGGATCCCAGGCGGGTCTACGCTCTCATCGAGGCGGAGAAGGGCGGTCTCTTCCGCTCGGACGACGGCGGCGACAACTGGAAGCACGTGAACGGAGAGCGGTACCTCCTCATCCGTCCCTGGTACTTCACCCATCTCACCGTCGACCCGACGAACGCCGACGTCGTCTGGGCGCCCTCGCTCCAGATGCTCAAGAGCATCGACGGAGGAGCCACGTTCAAGACGGTGAAGGGAATCCATCACGGAGACCATCACGACGTGTGGTTCGACGCTTCGAACCCGAAACGAATCCTCGCGTCGAACGACGGGGGAGTCGACGTG
Source organism: Acidobacteriota bacterium (assembly GCA_036820975.1). Lineage (GTDB taxonomy): Bacteria > Acidobacteriota > Vicinamibacteria > Marinacidobacterales > SMYC01 > DAISKN01. The sequence continues at coordinate 2,300 of DAISKN010000509.1, forward strand.
AGCGTCGACGGCGGCGAGAGCTGGTACGCTCCCGCCCTTCCCATAAGCCAGTTCTACCACGTGAACGTCGACGACCGCGTTCCCTACCATGTCCATGGGAACATGCAGGACCTCGGGACGGCGTCGGGACCGAGCAACAGCCTCTCGCGAAACGGCATCACCCGTTTCGACTGGCACGACGTCGGAGGTGGCGAGACCGGCCACACCGCCTCGGTTCCGGGAGAGCCCGAGATCGTCTATGCCGGCGAGTACTTCGGCTACCTCTCGCGGTATGACCATCGCACACGGCAGGCGCGGCACGTCGGCATCTACCCGATGGACGTCTCGGGCCAGGGCGCCGAGGAAGCCCGCTATCGCTTCCAATGGACCGCTCCCATGATCGTTTCGCGCCACGACCCGAACGTCGTGTACCACGGCTCGCAGTTCCTGATGAAGACCGCGGACGAGGGTTTGAGCTGGGAAGCGGTGAGCCCCGACCTCACGCGAAACGACAAGACCAAGCAGAAATTCGCGGGAGGACCGATCACCGGCGACAACACCGGTGTCGAGGTCTACGGGACGATTTTCGCCATCGCCGAGTCTCCGCTGAAGAAGGACCTCCTCTGGGTCGGGAGCGACGACGGCCTGGTGCACGTCTCGATCGACGGGGGCGCGGAGTGGCGGAACGTGACTCCGAAGAACATGCCCGAGTGGGGAACGATCCGGTCCCTCGAGCCCTCCTCGTTCGACGAGGGCACCGCCTATCTCGTGGCGGAGAAGCATCGGCTCGATGACATGACGCCCTATCTCTGGAAGACCACGGACTACGGTGCCACCTGGAAACGGATCGACGCGGGACTCGAGGAGCGCGTCTACCTCCATACCGTCCGCGAAGACCCCGGGAAGGAAGGTCTTCTCTACGTCGGCACCGAGATGGGGGTGATGTTCTCGAGAGACTCGGGAGCGACCTTCTCGCCCTTGAAGCTCAACCTGCCGCCCGTCGCCGTCCACGAGCTCAGGGTGAAGGACGGCGATCTCGTCGTCGGAACTCACGGCCGGTCGATCTGGATTCTCGACGACCTCACGCCGATCCGGGAGACGTCGCCCGCGATCGAAGCCTCGGACGCCCATCTCTTCTCCATCCGGGCCGCGAAGCGCTTTCGCTACCACGGAGGCCCGAGGGACATCTACGGAGGAGAGAACCCACCGGTCGGTGCCGCCATCCACTACTATCTGAAGGAAGAGCCGAAGGAAGCGATCTCTCTCCGCGTTCTCCTCCCCGACGGATCCGAGGTCCGATCCTATACCAGCGAGGAAGTGGAACCGGAAGATCCCGAGGACGCCCCCGACGCTTACTCGCGGAAGCCTCCCGCGATTCCCAAGAAAAAGGGCGTCAATCGCTTCGTGTGGGACCTTCGCCACCGGGGCGCCGCGAGGATTCCTCGCGCCGAGATCGACATGGGCGATCCATCCATCGGCTCGATGGCGATTCCCGGCGAGTACACAGTCGAGCTTCGAGTTGGAGAAACAGTGCTGACGCGTCTCCTCACTATCGAGCCCGATCCCCGGGTGACCCTCTCGATCGCGGATCTGGAAGAGCAGCTCCGGTTCTCGCTTTCGATCCGGGACGCGCTTTCCCGGCTCTCGGAGACGGTCGTCGCGATTCGAGACGTGCGGGAGCAGCTCGAGAGCGCTGAGAAGCGGATCGGTCCGGGCGAGCTCTCGGAGTCCGCATCCGCGATCATCGAGAAGACGAATGCCCTCGAGGAAAGGCTCCATAATCCCCGCGCGAAAGTCGCCTACGACATCCTGGCGACGCCCGGGGGCGCCAAGCTCTACTCGAAGCTCGGGCCCCTCATGGACTACGTCAACGAGGGCGACGGGCTTCCGACGCAGGGGCTGAGAGAGGTATTCGCCGAGCTTTCGAGCGAGCTCGAGAGCGTGCGCTCGGATTGGGACCAGACGGTTCGAGGCGACATTGCCCGTTGGAACGAAAGGGCGAAAGCCCTCGACGTTCCTCACGTCGCCGTTCCGAGATGAACTGATTGGACCGACTCGACGGAGAGCTCGCGGCCGTCGCCGCCGCCGCTCTCTTCGGCCTCTCGTCGACGTTCTTCACCCTCGCGGGGCGCAGAGTGGGCCCGACGGCGGTCAATCGCGCGCGCCTGCTTCTCGCGGCGGTGCTCGCACTCGGTCTCCACTGGGCGATCCGGGGTGAGCCGCTGCCGTCCGCGGCCACCGCCAACGCCTGGCTCTGGCTCGGGCTTTCCGGAGTCATCGGCCTCGCGCTCGGCGACCAGAGCTTGTTCCAGGCCTACGTGCGGATCGGCCCGGCGCTCTCGATGCTGATCTTCTCGACGACGCCGGTCTTCACGTCTCTGTTCGGATACGTCTTCCTCGGGGAAACCCTTGCGGCAATGGAGTGGGTGGGGACCGCGGTGACTCTCCTCGGAATCGGCTGGGTGGTGAGCGAGCCGAAGCGCCGCGACTTTCATGGCTCCGGACGCTCCTACCGCGCTGGACTCCTCTATGCCGCGGGCGGAGCGCTCGGACAGGCCCTGGGCCTTCTGACGGCGAAGCTCGGCCTCGCGGAGGGAGTCGCGTCCCAGTCGGCCAACTTGATTCGGCTGCTCGCGGCCGCCGCCGCGATCTGGCTGGTAGCGCTCCTGACCGGAGGCGCCCATCGTACCGGGTCCGCGTTTCGAGGCGACCGTCAGGCCTCCCTGTTCACCACCGCGGGCACTGCCGCCGGACCCGTCTTCGGCGTCTGGCTTTCGCTCGTCGCGATCGACCGCGCGCCCTGGGGATTGCGTCGACCCTCATGGGCCTCACCCCGGTCTTCCTGCTCCCGATCGCGAGGCTCGTCTTCTCGGAGCCCATCAGCTACCGCGCGGTATTCGGCACCATCATCGCCATTTGCGGCGCGACGATACTTCTGGGTTGAGGAGGTGACGTCATGGTTCTGTTTCTGTGGATTTCTTCGCTTCTCCAGGGCGCGCCGGTTCAGGAAGCGCCGCCGTTTCTGCGCCAGCTCGAAGGCCGGCCGTCTCCTTCCGCCTCGCCGGCGGGTGCGCCTTCCGACTGGCTCCTCGCCTTCGTCGACGTCG
>DAISKN010000510.1:0-5383 GCA_036820975.1 Acidobacteriota bacterium
AGCGAGGTTCTGGAGTAACCCGCCTCCGCCCAAGGGGCTACGGCGAGGCAAGGCCGGGACAAAACGAAATTGACGATGGGACATTATTAATAGCGAGACGGGAACAAAGGCATGCGCGACATCATTTCGCTGGCCTGTTCGGAGTGCAAGAGGCGGAACTACTCCACTACCAGGAACAAGAAGAAGACTCCGGATCGGCTCGAGCTCAAGAAATACTGCCGGTTCTGCAGAAAGCACCTGCTTCACAAGGAATCGAAGTAGGGCGCGGGCCGTACCCCGAGGCGGTGCCCGGTGAGGAAAGAATTCATGACGGTGAGGCCGAGCGCGAGACGCAAGGCGATTGGAGGCCAGTAGCTCAATTGGCAGAGCACCGGTCTCCAAAACCGGGGGTTGGGGGTTCGAGTCCCTCCTGGCCTGCCAAACGCGCCGCGGGTCGTTTCGTAGGGTGAGCGAGTGAAGATCTTCAACTATTTCAAACGGCTGAAAGCCTTCTTGGTCGAGGTCCGGGGGGAGTCCAAGAAGGTCACCTGGCCGCCGCGCCGCGAAGTCTACGGCACGACCATCGTCGTCGTAATTACCGTGTTCTTCTTCGGATTTTATCTCTACGGGTTGGACGTGGCGATGTCCTATCTTGCCGCGGCGCTGACCCGTTTGGTGGGAGCCTGAGGACGGCCCGAGTGACACGATGAGCACGACGGGCCCAGCGAGATCGACCATGGAAAAGCAGTGGTACATCGTCCACACCTACTCGGGCTTCGAGAAGAAGGTGGCGGAGAGCTTGAAGCAGCGTGTCCAGGCGTTCGGGCTCCAGCATCAGATCGGCGACGTCCTCATCCCCACGGAAGACGTCGTGGAGATGAAGGGCGGAAAAAAGGTCGTGAGCCCGAAGCGCTTCTTCCCCGGCTATGTTCTCGTTCAGATGGAGATGAACGACGAGACCTGGCACGTGGTGAAGAATACCCCCAAGGTGACGGGATTCGTCGGCGCCGGGCAGAAGCCGGCGCCGCTCACCGATGAAGAAGTGGAGCAGGTGATTCACCAGGTGACGGTGGCGGCGACGGAGAAGCCGAAGCCGAAGTACACGTTCGAAGCGGGCGAGAGCGTCCGCATCATCGACGGCCCGTTCAGCAATTTCTCGGGAGTCGTCGACGAGGTGAACACCGACCGGAACACGTTGAAGGTGATGGTGACCATCTTCGGCCGGGCGACGCCGGTGGAGCTGGATTTCCTGCAAGTCGAGAAAACCTGAGGATTCCGACAAGTCATGGCCAAGAAAGTCGTAGCTCAAATCAAGCTTCAGATCCCGGCCGCCAAGGCGACTCCGGCTCCCCCCGTGGGACCGGCGCTCGGGCAGCATCAAGTCAACATCATGGACTTCTGCAAGAACTTCAACGCGCGGACGGCGAAGCAGGAGGGGCTCATCATCCCGGTGGTGATCACCGTCTATCAGGACAAGTCCTACACCTTCATCACCAAGACTCCGCCGGCGGCGATCCTGCTGAAGCGCGCCGCGGGGATCGCCAAGGGTTCGGGCGAGCCGAACCGGAACAAGGTGGGAAAGGTGACCGAGAAGCAGGTGGAGGAGATCGCGAAGAGCAAGCTTCCCGATCTCAACGCCGCCAGCCTCGAAGCGGCGAAGCGCATCATCAAGGGCACCGCGCGAAGCATGGGCCTGGAGATCGAGGGGTAACGGCGATGGCAGGAAAGAAGTACACCAAGGCGAAGGAAGTCGTGGGAACTGAGCTCTCGCAGAGCCTCGAGGACGCCGTGTCGCGGGTGAAGAAATCCGCCTTCGCCAAGTTCGACGAGACCGTCGAGCTGGCCATGCGTCTCGGAGTCAACCCCAAGCACGCGGACCAGATGGTGCGGGGAACGGTAGTCCTGCCGCACGGGCTGGGAGTCTCGCGGAAGGTGCTGGTGATCGCGAGCGGCGAGAAGCTGAAGGAAGCCCAGGATGCCGGCGCCGACCTCGTGGGCGGCGAGGACATGGTGGAACAGATCCAGAAGGGCTTCATGGACTTCGACGCGGTGGTCGCGACTCCGGACATGATGCGGAGCGTGGGCAAGCTCGGAAAGGTCCTCGGCCCCCGGGGGCTCATGCCCAATCCCAAGACCGGCACGGTCACCTTCGAGATCGCGCGGGCGGTGAAAGAGATCAAGGCGGGTAAGGTGGAGTTCCGCGTCGACAAGACCGCGATCGTCCACGCACCCGTGGGGAAGGTGTCGTTCTCCGAGGAGCGGCTCTTCGAGAACCTCCGCACTCTCGTCGACACCATCCTCAAGGCGAAGCCGCCGTCGGCCAAGGGGAAGTACGTCAAGAGCATGGCGCTTTCGTCCACCATGGGCCCGGGGGTGAGAATCGACCCCGCGATATTGAGCACCAAGTAAACAGGCAACAATCGTAGGAAAGCCAATCCGTAGGAAAGTAGGTCAGCCGTGGATCGCGCAGGAAGGCAAGCAACGGTAGAACGGCTCGGCACGGATTTCACCTCCGTGGCCGCCGTGTTCGCCATCGACTATCGAGGTCTGAAGGTGGGCCAGGCGACCGAGCTCCGGAGGAAGATCCGCGAGACCGGCGCCCAATACGAAGTCGTCAAGAATACGCTCGCGAAGCGGGCGCTCGCGGGGACGTCTCTCGCCCCGCTCGAGCCGCACTTGAAGGGAATGATCGGGCTCGCTTTCACCGCCAACGATCCCGTGGCTCTCGCGAAGACCCTCCACGATTTCGCCAAGGACGTTCCCGCGGTGGTGTTCAAGGCGGGGGTCCTCGCCAACAAGGCCCTCGACGAGAAGCAGTTCAAGGCGCTGGCGACGCTTCCCTCGAAGGAGGCGCTGCTCTCCCAGCTGCTCTCGGTTCTCCAGGCGCCGATCCAGCAGCTCCTGGGCGTGCTGCAAGCGCCGGCGAGAGATCTGGTAATGGTTCTGAAAGCTTACGAGAACAAGAAGTCAGGAAACGGCTAGGAACAGACATCGGTCAAGCTCGCTCCCCGCGCGAGGAGCGCGGGGAGCGAACGAGCGAAGAGCGAGTGAGACAGCGGGGCCCGGAGGGCCCCATCCTCCCCGCGCGAAGAGCGCGGGGAGCGAGCGAGCGAGCGAAGAGCGAGTGAGTATTTAAGTAAGGAGCAAGCAATGGCAGTATCGCAGCAGGACGTAATCGATTACATCAAAGGCCTGTCGGTCCTCGAAGTGGCCGAGATGGTCAAGAAGCTCGAGGACGAGCTCGGAGTGAAAGCCGCCGCCGCCGTTCCCATGGGCGTCATGGGCATGCCCGGAGCCGCCGCGGGTGCAGCGGCTCCCGTCGAGGAGAAGACCGACTTCGACGTGGTTCTCATCAGCGCCGGCGAAAAGAAGATCAACGTCATCAAGGTCGTCCGCGAGGTCACCAGCCTCGGCCTGAAGGAGGCCAAGGACCTGGTTGAGGGCGCGCCCAAGACGGTGAAGGAAGGCGTTCCCAAGGACGAGGCCGCGGAGATCAAGAAGAAGTTCGAGGCTGTTGGAGCCCAGGTGGAGCTGAAGTAACAGTTGTCGACAGTCCGTGGCACGTTTCTCCCGGGCTCGCTAGAGCCCCCGCCGAGGTGTGCCTCCGCCCGATCCTTTTTCCAGGACACGCATTGTTTTCTCGGTTCAACGGCCGATGACCGGAAAGAAGTCCGGCCGTTAGGAGTCTGGAAGCGAAGATGCAGAAACTCGCCATAAATCCCTATCGCGATCGCGTCGATTTCTCGAGAATCCGGGCGATGATTCCCATCCCCAATCTCATCGAGATCCAACGGAAGTCGTACGAGCGGTTCCTTCAGATGAACCTGCTCTCGGCCGAACGGGAAGACATGGGTCTTCAAGCGGTCTTCAAGTCGATCTTCCCCATCACCGATTTCCGCGAGAACTGCGAGCTCCAGTTCGTGGAGTACGCGATCGGGGTCTGGGAATGCAAGTGCGGAAAGCTCGAAGGCCTGCAGCACCTGCGGCGGAAATGCACCGGCTGCGGCGCCACCATTCGCACCAATCCCATGGGCGATCGCGAAATTTCCTGCCCCTCCTGCGGCAAGGCGAACGAGAACCGGGGAACGGTCTGCGACACCTGCGGCGATTCCGTGGGCTTGAAGCTCAAGTACGACGTCGAGGAGTGCCAGGAACGGGGCATGACCTACTCCGTCCCGCTGAAAGTCACCATCCGTCTCACGGTGTACGACAAGGACCCGGAGTCGGGCGTGAGGTCGATCCGGGACATCAAGGAGCAGGAAGTCTACTTCGGCGACATCCCGCTCATGACCGACAACGGCACGTTCATCATCAACGGTACCGAGCGGGTCATCGTCTCCCAGCTCCATCGATCGCCCGGAGTGTTCTTCCACGAGGTGGACAAGGGGTCGTACCTCGCCCAGATCATTCCCTACCGCGGGAGCTGGGTGGAGTTCGAGTTCGACCAGAAGAACCTCCTCTACGTGCGCATCGACAGGAAGCGTAAGTTTCTCGCGACCGTCTTTCTTCGCGCGCTCGGCCTCCGCACCGACGAGGATATCCTCCGGAATTTCTACAACGTCGACAGCGTGCACATCCGCGACGGGAAGCTGTTCATTCCCGTCACCAAGTCCCTGCTCGGCCGGCGCATCAACCAGGACATCGCTTCCGAGGGAGGCAAGGAGCCTCTGGTGGCCGCGGGAAAGCGAATCACCCGGCTCGCGCTCGAAAAAATCGAGAAGGCGGGAATCACCGAGGTGGAGCTCTCCCCCGCCGACCTCGAGGGCGCTTTCGCCATCGCCGACGTGGTGAACTCCTCGACCGGTGAAGTGCTCGTCGACTGCAACGAGCCGCTGCCTCCGGACATCGTTCCCACGCTCGTCGAGAACGGAGTCTCCTCGCTCGAGGTGTTCCATCCCGAGCTCGACGAGATCGGGCCGATCATGTCGCAGACGGCGAAGAAGGACTCCATCCGGAGCTCCGAGGAAGCGCTCATCGAGATCTATCGAAGGCTCCGGCCCGGCGACCCGCCGACGCTCGAGAGCTCCCGCTCGCTCTTCCACGGGATGTTCTTCAACCCCCAGAAGTACGACTTCTCCCGGGTGGGGCGCCTCAAGCTCAACACCAAGCTCAACCTCGGAGGCGGCCTCGACGAGCGCCTTCTGGAAGGGCGCGATTTCTTCGAAGTGATCCGGTACCTGCTCAAGCTCCCGAAGAACGTCGGGAGCGTCGACGACATCGATCACCTCGGAAACCGCCGGGTGCGCTCGGTGGGCGAGCTCCTCGAGAACCAGTTCCGCATCGGTCTGGTGCGGATGGAGCGGGCGATCAAGGAGAAGATGAGCGTCTACCAGGAAATGGCCACGGCCATGCCCCACGACCTCATCAACGCCAAGCCGGTGATGGCGGCGGTGCGGGAGTTCTT
>DAISKN010000511.1:0-5382 GCA_036820975.1 Acidobacteriota bacterium
CGCCGCCACACCCGTTCCTCAGCGGGAGCCGGACCTCTCCCCGGAAGTGCTTTGTTTCCTCGAAGAGATGCGCGAGAAACAGCGGACATTGGCCGGGAGCACGCTCTACGAGCTTCTCGATGTCCAGCCCTCCGCCTCTTTCGAGACGATCAAGTCCGCCTACTTCCGGCTCGCGAAGCGGCTCCATCCCGACCACCGCACCGGGCTCAAGCTCGACGACGCCGACGGTGTCCTCGACGATCTCTACCTTCGGGTGAAGGACGCGTACGAGATCCTGGCGAGCGAGACCAAAAGAAGGCGCTACGACTTCTCTCTATTGCAGCAAGCCGAAAGGCAGGCGCGCGCTGACGAGACTGCCGCGGCCAACCCCGCGCCTAGAGGGAACGCCGTTTCCGAGCTCCCGCAGAAGAAGACCTTCGCCTCGAACCAGACGGCCCGGATCCATTTCGAAAACGGGGAGCGGTTCTTCACGGATGGGCGGTACCACGAAGCGATCGAGGCGCTCCGGGCTGCCGTTCGATTGGATTCTTCGAAGGGCGAGTATCATCGGGCGTTCGGGCGCGCTCTGTCCAAGAATCCGAAGTGGAGGAAGCAGGCCGAGGACGCTTACGCGAAAGCTCTCGAGCTCAATCGATTCGATGCCGACTCGTACGTTGGCCTGGGCGAGCTCTATCACGAGGGCGGGCTCGAGACCCGGGCGAGAAAGATGTTCGAGGAAGCGCTCGCGGTGGACCCCGACAACGTCCAGGCTCTCGAGAGGCTCGCGTCGGAGCGCTCCGAGGGCTCCGCGTTCGGAAAGCTGCGGAAGATGATGAAACGCTCCGGGGGCCGGTAGCTCCACCCGCTCCATGGAAAAGCGCCTCTCCTTCGTCGTCGGGGACATCCTCGTGAACGCCGTTGCCGGAATCGCGGCCGCGCTTTCCGCACAGGCCCTGGTCCCGGCCGCGTGGCATCCGATCGCCGCGATGCTGCTCGGCACGTGCGTGGGAGCGGTCTCGGCCTCCTTCGTCGCCCTCCTTTTCATGCCTTTTCTCGGGGCCTTCGAGGTCATGCTCCCGGCGATGCTGACGGGGATGATCGCGGGAATGATCTCCCCGAGGCTCGGAAACCCGGCGCTCACCGGGGCTTCGGTCGGGCTCGCGGTCGTCGTTTGGGTCTATTTCCTCACGGCCCTGGCCGGGAGATCGCGCGATGGACGCTCGAGCCGAGCGTAAGTGGGACCGGGCCGCGGCGCGGTTCGACCTCATGAACGGCCTCGGGCCGGAGAGGCGCTGGCGTCCCATCAAGCGCGGGCTCTTCTCTCACATGGGCACGGGCAAAATCCTCTTCGTCGCCGCAGGCTCAGGGCTCGACTTCGAGCACTTTCCCCCGGGCCGCGACATTCTCGGAATCGACATCAGCGCGAAAATGCTGGAGAAGGCGGCGCCACGGGCCGCGATCTACGAAGCCTCGGGAGGAAGCCTGGCGCTTCGGAAAATGGACGTCGAGGCGCTCGATCTTCCCGACGGGAGCTTCGATCAGGCTTTCACGTCGTGCACGTTCTGCTCCGTCTCCCGGCCGATCGAGGGCCTCCGGGAGATCTTCCGCGTGCTCCGGCCCGGAGGGGACCTCTCTATGTTCGAGCATACCGGTTCCCGCTACTTTCCCTTCAACTTAATGCTTGACGCGATGACGCCCTTCTCCCGGAGGGTCGGTCCCGATCTGAACCGGCCCACCGTCGAGAACGTGGTCCGAGCGGGCTTCGAGATCCGCGAGGTCCGGAACCACTTCCTCGACGTGGTCAAGACGATCTACGCTGTCCGGCCGGCCGCGGCCGGCCCTTGGGGAGGTTCCGGCTGATGCTATCGATGCGATGGACGGTTCTGTGGCTCGCGCTCTCGGGTTCCACGAGCTTCGCGCAGACGCCTCCCGAGACCTGGACCGACGACGAGATCCGGGCGAAAGTCTCGACGGTGCGCGCCGGGCGCAAGCTCACCCCTGGGAGCTGGCCCGAGGGCGCCCGCGCCGCCGTGTGTCTGAGCTTCGACGTGGACAACGAGACCCTCGCGTTTCACCGCCGGAGCGCGGCGCCGGTCGACTTCTCGGCGGGGGAGTACGGGGCGCTCGCGGGGCTTCCTCGCATCCTCGAGCTCCTCGATCGGCAGGCGCTCCCGGCGTCTTTCTTCATCCCGGCGGTGAGCGCTCTTCTCCACCCCGAGATGATCGCGGCCATCGAGGCGAGCGGCCGCCACGAGATCGGGCTCCACGGGTGGATTCACGAGGACCTCGCCGCGCTCGACGACCGCGCGGAGGAAGAGCGGCTTCTCTCGAAATCGCTCGACTACTTCGCCTCGGTTCTCGGCCGGAGGCCCCGCGGATTTCGCGCGCCCTCCTGGGCCTTCAGCCGCCACACGCTCTCCCTGATCCTCGAAAAAGGGTTTCTCTACGACAGCAGCATGATGGCGATGGACGAGCCTTATGAGCTTCTGTCCGAAGGGAAACCGACGGGTCTCGTCGAGCTCCCCGTCGACTGGATCCTCGACGACTATCCCTACTTCGGCCCGGCGGCCTCGGGCTCCGCCCCCGCGGCGTCCGTCGCGACCGAGATCTATCGCCGGGAGTTCGATCGCGCCCTCGAGGAGGGAACGTACCTCATGCTCACCTTCCACCCCCATATCATCGGACATCGCTACCGGATGGAGGAGCTCGAGGCGCTCGTTTCCTACATGCGCTCGAAGCCCAAGGTTTGGTTCGCGACCGCGGAAGAGCTCGCGGAGTACGTGAAGCGCGAGGCTCAGCCTCCGGCGGGGAACGCGTCGAGCCTCTCGAGGTAGGGACCGAGGAAGGCCGAGAAGCTCTCGCTGTCGTCGAAGTAGATCCCCGAGACCAGCAGGTAGACGACGCGCTTCTCTTTCCTCGCCACGAATACGTTTCCGAAGGGACGGCCGTCCGCGAGGAGCAGCCCGAACCGGGACTCGTCGCCCCAGTGGAAGAGCTCGTTCTTCTCCCGCACGTCGACCTTCACTTCGCCGAAGACGTAGAAAGCGACTTTCGTTCCTCCCCAGAGGGAGACGTAGGTGGTGTTGGCGTCGCTCGTGTTCGGCTCGAACGTCACGCTGTAGGAGAGATAGGGGGCCTCCTCGTCCTCGGGAAGGTCGTAGACGTACTCGATCTCGAAGGAATCATCGATGTAGCGGGTCTTCTGAACGGTCTCGCCGGAGGGGCTCGGCGTGTACCCCTCCATCCAGCCCGTCAAATGGGAGATATCGACCACGAGATCCCGTTCCCCGTCCGCGAGCGCGACGTTGGTCGCGGTCAGGTTGAAGAGGGCGCCGAGCCCGATGACCGCGCCTAACGCCCCCACGATCCCCACGGGGATCAGCACCAGGATCCAGACCCAGGGCGTCGGGCGGGAGCGGGGAGGAGCCGGCCGCGGGTTCGGCCGAGGGCGCAGATGGGCGGGTCGCGTGGTTTCCATGACGGTTTCCGACCTCGTTTCGGCGGATTTTGTGGGGACAAAACCATTCTACCGAAGCTTTCCCGAAGAGGGAATCGGCATGATTTGGCTAACAGACCAGAGGGGGCGGAATGGCTACAGTTGCGGTTCGGCCGGCAATGAGGTCGGTCCGAGCGAGCGGTGTGGGGCTTCTTCTCCGTAGCCTCACACCGCTCTTACTTTAAAGAGGGGCCACCGAAAGCTCCAGACGAGCGCGCAGGCCGCGAAGGCGAAAGCCTACTGGGGCGAGCGGCTCGAGGGGCTCGCGACGCTTCTGAGTCCGCCGTAACGTCGGGCTAGAAGGGGACGTCGTCCTCGGTAGCCTGGAACGACTCCGGTCGTCCGAATTCGGAGGTTTCCGGGGGCGGCGGCCCCGAGTCGCGGGACATCGCGTCTCCGCCGCGCCCTCCGAGCATCACCATCTGGTCGGCCCGGATCTCCGTCGTATACCGCTTGACGCCTTCCTTGTCCTCCCAGGAGCGCGTCTGCAGGCGGCCTTCGATGTAGACCTGCTTTCCCTTGCCGAGGTACTCCTTGGCGATCTCCGCGAGCTTTCCCCAGGCGACGACCTTGTGCCATTCGGTGCGCTCCTGGCGCTGGCCTTGTCCGTCGTTCCAGGTCTCCGTCGTCGCCAGATTCAGATTGGCGACCGCCGTTCCGTCCTTCGTATAGCGAACCTCCGGATCCCTTCCCAGGTTCCCGACCAGAATTACCTTGTTCACGCCTCTCATGAATTTGCTCCTCCTGGGTACTTATGACGACAAAAAGACACCGGGACCTCCGCCCGCCTCAGGGCTGTCGCGGAACCGTCCGCATCAAATCTTCGAGCCTCCTCCGGGCCACCCGCTCCTGGTTGGTGCGCGGGAACTGCTCGATCACGAGCTCGTACATCACGTTCGCTTCCGAGCGGCGCCCCATCTCCTCGAGGGTCATCGCCTTCTTCAAGTAGGCGTCGGGGCGCTTGTTGCTCTGCGGATAGTCCCGGATGATCTTGTCGAACTCGCCCAGGGCCTGATCGTGCTGCCGCTGCGCCAGATAGCTTTCGCCCATCCAGTAATGGGCGTTATCGGCGAGATCGCCCCGCTTGTCGAGATCGAGGACGTCCTTGAAGCCCGAGATCGCCAGGGCGAAGCGCCCCTGGGTGTAGTCGTTTCTCGCCTCGTTGTAGATGTCGATGACGCTCGGGCCGGTCGCCACCATCGGGGCCGGCGGCGGCGCCTCGACGGCGGGCGCCTGACCCGGCGCAGTCCCGGCGCCGGTCGGCACGGGCTCCGTCGCCGGAAGGGCCAGCGGCTCGCGACTCTGGCGCATCGTGAGCAGGTCCTCGCGGAGACCGCCGAGCCGCGAGTTCGTCTCGTCGATTCGCTCCGAGAGGATGGACATGTCCTGCTGGACCCGCTCGATCGCGATCTTGGAGTCCGCGAACGTCTTCCGGATCGAATCCTGCTGCTCGGTCGTGCCCGAGCTCAGGGCGTCGACCGCCGACTTGAGGGCCGCCTGGGACGTCTGGAGCTCCGCGAGCTGCGCCTGAATCTGACGAAGCTCGGCGAGGATGATGTCTTCCTTCTTCTGGCCCGCGTCCGCGGTCCCTGACCACGCGCCCAAAAGCACCAGAACGGTCCAGAGAGTCTTCTGCTTCACGCCGTCCTCCTTTTCGCTACTTGGAGGTTACCTCGAAATGAGCCCTTCGATTCCGCGCCCAGGCTTGCTCGGTGTGGCCGGGATCGAGCGGGAACTCCTTCCCGTAGCTGATGGTCTTGAGCCGGCTCGCGGGAATGCCCAGGCTCACCAGGTAGTTGAAGGCAGCCGTCGCGCGCCGCTCCCCGAGGGCGAGGTTGTACTCGACCGTGCCCCGTTCGTCGCAGTGACCCTCGACCTTGACCGCGTCGTATTTTTCGACGTTCGCT
>DAISKN010000512.1:0-5353 GCA_036820975.1 Acidobacteriota bacterium
GTTGGGCTCAGCTTGCCCTCGCGAACCAGGATCGCACCCAGCCGCTCCTCGCCCTCGTCGGTCCCGGCGAAGACGATCGTGGCGTCGCTGATATAGACGCGCTTGGACACATCGCCCTTGGTCGCGTGAAGAATCCCCTGCACCCGACGCGCGGCGATTCCACGCATGGCGTGGGCGAGATTGAGGGCGGTGAGTGTTTGCATCGTCGACCCGGCGTTAGATCATGGTCGCTTTTTTCTTTGGAATCGGTCCGTCGCTTCCTCCAGCGCCTCCAATCGTTCCGCCCGTATCGGGACCAGCCCCGCTCGCTGGTCTTTGCGCAGGGGTCCACGGTGGTCCCGGCCTCGCTCGGCGGGTCGGGACCCCGCTGGGGCGTTCCGATCCTCCAGAGCCCGGGACGGCACGAGATGTCTCCTGCTAATCGAGAGCAGAACGGTTCGTTTGTTTTGATCCGGACCTATGCAAAAAGTTTACTCCCACCTGAAGGAAAGATCCATCCGGATGAGCGATCTGCCTGGTCGGTCGGCTTGACGGTTGCGTAAAGGGAGTTGAAGAGCTGGCAGAAAAGAACTCGCTCGCGGATCGTGGACGATGAATGAGAGGAGGGCAGTCCGGCCTCGGGACGAAGGCAGGGGTTGGCCGCCACGGCGCCCACGGGGCTCAAAGACGAAATCCGGTACTCGAGCTCGAGGGTGTTCCTTCGAAGGGGCCGGCGGATGCGATGATTCTCTTCGTGAACGGAGAGAAACGTCTTTCTTCTTCGCGCCCTTGCGCCCTTGCACGTTTGCGCCTTCGCGCTCGATTCCGATTCGTTGGCGTAGGTGAGGACCGGAGTACGAAGCCGGCAGTCACTTGCCGATCGAAGTGACCTCGCCCTTGAGGGTGATCTGGAAGATCGTTTTCGCGTGGGCGTCGGCGACGAGAAGGTTTCCCTCGCGGTCGACGGCGATCCCCTGGGGGCTTATCAACGGTTCCCCCTTCACCAGAGATGTCACCTTCCCGTCCGGGGACACCTGCCACACCGCCTTCGCGTAGCCGTCGGTCACATAGTAGCTTCCGTTCGGATGAAGCACGGCGTCGTGGGGGAACTCGAAGGGCGGTGTCGCTACGATGGGGCTGGTGGAGTTTCCCGAGACTCTGACCAGCGTCTTGTCGGTGAGGACCACGATGGCGCCGTCCTTGTCGAAGAGGATGGCGCGAGGCGCGCGCACGTCGACGACGTCCTCCACCTTGCCTCCCGCCTTCACCCGCCGGAGACGATGGGTGACGCGATCGACCGCGAGGACGTCCCCTGAAGGCTCGACGGCGATTCCCCAGGGGGTCACGAAGCGCTCGTCGTCGGCGATGGCCTCGATCTTACCCGCGCCGTCGATGGTATAGAGCTTCATGGTGGCCGGATCGCTCGCGACCCACTTGCCGTCCTTCGCCCGAGCGATGTGGCGAATCCCGTAGAGAGGCGTCCGGGGAAGTCCCTGGCCCTTGGCGACGGTTTTGAAGGAGCCCCCTTCGAGCTTCAGCAGGGAATGGGCCTCGTGGTCGGCGACGAAGACGGCGCCGTCGGGGTCCACGGCGACGTCCACCGGGTAGACGAGGGGCTCGGGAGTTGCGCCGGCGGCGAAGAGAAGCAGTGATCCGACCAGGGCGCTCGTTCTTCTCGACATGTACCTACGGATTCTACTCGTGCGCGCCAATTCGTTCAACATTGGGTACAATCCCCCCCTCGATTGGAGGTTGACGAGTGGAAAGCATCATCAATTGGACCCCCGCCTTCGGGGCGGCGGCATTGTTGTTCGCCTGGTACAAGGCGGGCTGGGTATCGCGCCAGGACGCCGGCACGGACCGGATGAAGGAGATCGCGGGATTCATTCAAGCGGGGGCGATGGCCTTTCTCCGCCGCGAGTACTCGGTGCTCGTCGTGTTCTCCCTCGTCGTCGCGGTGCTCCTCGTGGCCGCCAACTACTCGTCCGGGACCGCTCTCGTGGGACTGTCGTTCCTCGTCGGCGCGACGTGCTCGGCGCTCGCGGGTTATTTCGGGATGAAGGTGGCGACGAAAGCCAACGTGCGCACCACCAACGCCGCCCGCCAATCGCTCTCGGGAGCCCTCGAGATCGCCTTCGCCGGCGGCTCGGTGATGGGGATGTCGGTCGTCGGCCTCGCGCTCCTCGGGATGTCGACCCTTTATCTCCTCTACACGTGGATGTACGGCGTCGAGCTCAGCGTGCTCCAGGACAAGGTGCTCCAGATCCTTTCGGGCTTCAGCCTCGGGGCTTCTTCGATCGCGCTCTTCGCCCGCGTCGGCGGCGGCATCTACACCAAATCGGCGGACGTGGGAGCGGACCTCGTGGGCAAGGTCGAGGCGGGCATTCCCGAGGACGATCCGCGCAACCCCGCGGTCATCGCCGACAATGTGGGGGACAACGTCGGGGACGTCTGCGGAATGGGCGCGGACCTCTTCGAGTCCTACGCGGGAGCGATCCTCGGGAGCATGGTCCTGGCCCTCGGGTACGTAAGGGGGCTCGAGGCCGCCGGCGTTGCCGTCGCCTCGCCTCTCAATTACGTGATCCTGCCGCTGATTCTCGCGGGCTTCGGGATCCTCTGTTCGATCGCGGGAACCTTCCTGGTCCGGACGTCCGAGGGCGGAAATCCTCAGACGGCGCTCAACATGGGAACGCTCGGGGCGGGCGTCCTCATGCTCATGGTCTCCGTTCCCGTGACCCGGGCGCTCACCCCGGAGGTCTGGGAGCGGCTCTACGGGGCGATGATCGTCGGCCTCGCGGTGGGGATCGCGATTGGTTTCATCACCGAGTACTACACTTCGGAGTCCAAGAAGCCCGCCCGCGCCGTAGCTTCGGCGGCCCAGACCGGCGCCGCCACCAACATCATCGCGGGGCTCGCTCTCGGGATGAAATCCACGGGATGGCCGCTGGTGCTGCTCTCCGTCGCCATCGTCGTGACCTACCAGCTCGCCGGCCTCTACGGCGTCGCCCTCGCCGGCCTCGGGATGCTGGGAACGGTGGGAATCCAGCTCGCGGTCGATGCCTACGGGCCCATCGCCGACAACGCCGGCGGGATCGCCGAGATGAGCGGGCTTCCCAAGGAAGTCCGGGGCCGCACCGACAAGCTGGACGCGGTGGGAAACACCACCGCTGCTATCGGCAAGGGCTTCGCCATCGGCTCGGCGGCGCTCGCCGCCCTCGCCCTGATGGCCGCATTTCAAGAGCAGGCGCAGCTCGGGCCCGCCGACCTCTCCATGGCGAACCCGGTGGTGCTCGCCGGAATCCTGATCGGCGGCATGGTGCCGTTCCTCTTCTCGGCGATGGCCATGCAGGCGGTGGGCGAGGCCGCGTTCGACATGATCGAAGAGGTGCGCCGCCAGTTCCGGGAGATCCCGGGTCTTCTCGAAGGAAAGCCGGGCGCGGTAGCGGACAACGCGCGCTGCGTCGACATCGCGACCGCCGCCGCTCTCAAGCGAATGATCGTGCCCGGCCTGATGGCCATCGTGATCCCCGTCGCCGCGGGTTTCCTCAGGAAGGATTTCCTCGCGGGAGTCCTCGTGGGCTCCCTCGTCTCCGGAGTTCTCATGGCGATCTTCATGGCGAACGCCGGGGGCGCGTGGGACAACGCCAAGAAGTACATCGAGGCGGGTAACTACGGAGGGAAGGGAAGCGACGCCCACAAGGCCGCGGTGGTCGGAGACACCGTGGGCGATCCCTTCAAGGACACCGCCGGTCCCGCGATCAACATCCTGATCAAGCTGATGTCGGTGGTGGCGGTGGTGATCGCTCCGCTCATTCGCTAACTCGGCGCTAATTCGGCAGCACCGTCACCGAGCCGTTCACCGTCGATATCTCGAAGGAGCCCGATCCGCTTCCGAAGCTCCCACGGATGTGGCGGCGGCCGGTCCGGGTGAGGTTCATCGGGAAGTCGACCTCGATGGCTCCGTTCACGGTCTCGGCGTCGAGATCGCCCCCGGCGTCCGCGGGGAGGTACACCCGCACTTCGCCGTTCGTGGTCTCGAACCGGTGGCGCCCGCCTTCCACGCGCTGGTAGCTCGCGCGGATGCTCCCGTTCGTGGTCTCGGCCTCGATCTCGCCGGCGATGTCCTCGATCCGGAGGGCGCCGTTGACCGACTCCGCCTGGACCCGCCCCCGGATTCCCGTGACCGACACCTCGCCGTTGGCGGTCGAGACCATGACTTGAGCCTCCGCGGGAAGGACGATGCGGTAGCTCACCCCGCCCGAGCCCCGGCGGTTGTGGTGGACGGTTCTCACCGAGACTCGATCTCCCGAGCCTTCGACCACGATTTCCAGGTCCCTCAGCGCCTCGTCCGACTTGGCTTCCTTCTCGGCCTCGATGCGGACGCTCGGCTCGCTCCCCACCTCGATGTCGATGCTGCCGTTCTGGTTCTCGATGCTGAAGACGCCGCCTGGATGGAAAGCGACGGTCTGCTCGAAGCGCTCGCGAACGCGGGCTTCGGCGCCGGCCGCGACGAGGACCCCGGTAAGACCTATGAGACATCGGCGAAAAGACATGACGAAACCCTCCCGATCGCCTTTTGGACGAGCGCGGCCGAGGAAAGGTTCACGAAGGAGAGATGATTCCGGCGAGCTTCGCGGCGTCGATGCTCCCTCCGGTAACGAGCGCCACCGTCGTTCCCCACTGTCGGCGCTGCGCTTTCGGGGTCGCGAGCGCCGCCGCGACCGAAAGCGCTCCCGAAGGCTCGGCGACGATCTTGTTCCACAGCGCCAGGCTCCTGACCGCGGACTTCACTCCATCCTCGGAGACGAGCGCTGCGCCCGAGGAGAGCTCCCGGAGGAGGGGGAACATCTCCGCGGTGATGTAGGGCACGGCGACGCCGTCGCAGATCGTCCGACAGTCGACCTCCATCGGCTTCCCGGCTTCGAGGCTCCGATGGAGCGCGGGACAGCCCGATGGCTCGACTGCCACGATCCGGACGGAAGGTTTCGCCGCGCGAAGAGCGGCTCCGACTCCCGCGAGCAGGCCGCCGCCGCCTACGGGCACGAGGACGGTTTCGACCTCGGGAAGATCCTCCAGGATCTCGAGGCCCAGGCTCCCGTGACCCGTCATCACGTCGCGGTTCGTCCAGGGGTGAATGAAGGCGTAAGGCTCGTCCTTCCAGCCTTCCTCGCGGAGGTAGCGGAACACCTCGGCGACGGGGACCAGCACCGGCTCGCCGCCATAGGCGCGGACCGCCTCGATCTTGGCCGTCGGGGCGGACTCCGGCATCAGGCTCCGGGCCCGGGCTCCGAAGTACCGGGCGGACCAGGCAAGGGCCTGCGCGGTGTTTCCCGCGCTCACGGTCGCGACGCCACGACTGCGCATCGTCTCAGGG
>DAISKN010000513.1:0-5334 GCA_036820975.1 Acidobacteriota bacterium
AGCGGCTTCCCTACCGGGACGACCTCGACCGCGCGACGACGCGCCATCCAGTCATCGTCGTCCGCGGGGGACACGAGTACATCCTGAACAGCGCCGCGCTCGCGAAGTGGGGGATCGACGAATCGGTGAAGGCGCCCGCGGGAGGGAGCGTCGGCCGTTACCCCGACGGCCGTCTCAACGGCGAGCTCGTCGATACCGCCAAGAGTTCCGTGACGCTTCCCCCCAAGCCCGAGATCTCGGCGGAGGAGCGGCTGAAGGGGATCGAAGGCGAGCTCCGCCGCCTCACCGAGGTGGGGCTCACCAGCATCCGCTACGGAAGCGCGACTCCCGCCTTCTACCGGGATCTCGAGGAGCTTCGGAAACAGGGCCCGCTTCCGCTGCGGGTGAGCGCCCTCCTGCGGGTGCGGGATCAGGCCGACTTCGAGAATCTCGGAATCGCCCCGGACGCGGGAGACGAATGGCTCCGGGTCGCGGGCATCAAGCTCGGAGTCGACGGGGGATTCGAGGGGGGCCTCATGCGGGAGCCCTACGAGGAGCCGTGGGGGCAGAAGGGAACGTTCTACGGGCTTCAAACCATGGAAACCGGGCCCTACGTCGATCTCGTGCGAACGCTGAATCAGGCGGGATGGCGCGTCGCGACTCACGCCGTCGGGGACGCCGCGATCGATCTCGTCCTCGACGCGTACGAGAAGGCCAACCAGGACCGAAGCATCGCGGACAGGCGCTTCGCCATCGAGCACGGCTTCATCCCTCGCGAGGATCAGTTCCCGCGGATGAAAGCGCTCGGTCTCCATGTCACCGCGCAAGACCACCTGTACCTCGCGGCCCCGAGCCTGGTGAAGTACTGGGGCGCCGAGCGGGCCCGATGGGTAACGCCCCTGCGGGCCTACATCGACGCCGGGATCCCGGTCTCTCTCGGCACCGACACGCCCGTGGTCCCCTACCCTCCGCTCTGGGTCCTCTACCACTTCATCACCCGCGACACCATAAGCGCCGGAGTCATGGGCGAAGATCAGAAAGTCTCGCGCGAGGAAGCTCTCCGGGCGATGACCCTCGGGGGTGCCGCGCTCACTTTCGAAGAGGACCTCAAGGGAACACTCGAGCCGGGAAAGCTGGCGGACCTCGTCGTGCTCGATGAGGACATCCTCTCCTGTGAGCCCGAGCGCATCCGCGACATGGGAGTCGCGCTCACCATGGTGGGCGGCGAGATCGTGTTCCGGCGCTAGCGTCGCGCCCACGGCACAGTGCACTCGAGTTCTCGATGGAGGCTCCGTCTCGACGCCCGAGGCGGAGCCTCCCTGGCCGCTCCTTACGCCCGTATCCGACTAGAACGGGCAGTTACCGGGGTCGAGCTCGTCGATGCGGAGGGCGGCACCCTTCGGGACGAAGTAGGTGACCACGTTCGTAGCTGGAGCTCCGCTTTCGTTGCGCGCGATGTGCGCGTGCATTCCGGTGTCGAGAAATCCCTGGCCGGCGGTGCGAACGATGGGCTGGCAGTCGGGATCTTCCGATTCATAGAAGGTCATCGTTCCCGACATCACGGTGATGAACACCGGGCCGGGGTGACTGTGCCATCCGCTGTGGCCACCGGGTTGGAAAGTGATCATCTGGGTGGCGACGTCGAGGTTGGGCCGGGCTTCCACCTCCACTTCCCACCAGGGGTTTCCCCTGCCGCCTTCACGCTCGGCGATGAACGCTCTTCGCTTGACCCTGAACGCTTTTTCGAATGTTCCCCGGCCGAGCAGCGTCGACGACGTTTGGGAGCCCGTGGTTGCCCACCCCAGCCCGGCCCAGATCGTCGCCGCGAGAGGGACTCCCAGCAGCGCCATTTTCGCGGTATGACCCATTGACATGACAATCCTCCTTGGTACGGCGATGCTGAGTCAGCCGGAGGCGCCGAGCAACGTGCAAAGTGGGGCAAAGAGAGGCATATCGAGTCACGAGCGGCTTCTCAACACCGCAATCCCTGGCAGGGACGCCGGCGTGATAGATTTCGGCTCAACAGGAGTCAGCAGGTCCTCATGTCGGACTTGACGATGTCTGGTCGGGGGCCAGGCGCCGAGGCGCCGGGCAAACGCCTGGAGTCCTGGAAGGAAATCGCGGCGTACCTGGGACGGGACGTGACAACCGTCCGGCGCTGGGAGAAGCGCGAGGGGCTGCCTGTCCGCCGCCTTCGGCACATCAAGCTCGGCTCGGTTTACGCCTATACGGCAGAGCTCGATTCCTGGCGGAACAATCGGGCCTCCGGTGCATCGAGGGGCGGCACGGATGCGCCTTCTGCGGCTCGCCCTCCCGCGCGAAGCGCTCCGATCATCGCGCTCGCCCTGGTGGGATTCGCTTTGACCGGTGGCGTGGCTTGGTTCTTGAGGGACGGAGCGACGACTCCGCCAGCGAGCGTCCGATCATTGGCGGTTCTGCCGCTCGAGAATTTCTCCGGCAATGAAGCGCAGGACTACCTGGCCGACGGCATGACGGAGGCGCTGATTACGCGGCTCTCGGCAATTCACGGGCTACGGGTGATCTCGCGGACATCGGTGATGCAATTCAAGGGTACGCGCAAGCCGGTGTCGGCGATTGCGAAGGAGCTGAGCGTCGACGCGGTGGTGGAAGGTTCAGTGCTGCGGTCCGGTAGTCAGATTCGCATCAACATTCAGTTGATTCGGGGAGCGACGGACGAGCACATCTGGTCCAAGACTTACGATCGCGAGCTGCGGGACGTGCTGGCCCTCCAGAGCGAGGTGGCCCATGGGATCGCAAGCGAGATCGAGACCACGCTAACGGGTAAGGTAAAGAAAGGGTTGGTTGCCCCTCGAACGGTATCGCCTGATGTGTACGAGAGCTACCTGAAGGGTCGGTTCGCCCTGCACAAGAACAGCCGGGACGGGGTCGTTGAAGCCGTAGCCCTCTTCGTGAGGGCGATCGATGAAGACCCTACGTTCGCCCCCGCCTATGCGGGCTTGGCGACCGCCCACCACCAGTTGGGAACCGTTTTCTACGGCGATTCCCCCCCCGAAGCAACCGCCAAGGTTATGGCAGCTGTCGAGAAGGCGCTGGAACTGGACCCGGAGCTTGTGGAAGCGCGCGTCGTGCTCGCGGATGCCCTGCAAAGAGAGTGGCAATGGGCGGAAGCGGAGGCGGAGTTCAAACATGCACTGGAGAGCAACCCCAGCGACGCGCTGGCTCACGTGGGTTTCGCCCGTTGGCTGCTCTGCCAGGGGCGGACTCAAGAAGCGCTCGCCTGGGCAGAACGCGGACGCGAACTTGACCCGCTGGCACTCATCGGCACCAATATTGGCTGGTTTCTCTTTCACGCCCGACGCAACGACCAAGCCATCCGGGAACTGCGGAGTGTACTGGCCATAGAACCCGAGAATGCCCGGGCGCTGTGGTTTCTGGGATTCGCGCTCATCGAAGCGTCCCGGTTCGATGAGGCGATAACGACGCTCGAGAGAGTCGCCGACATCTCCGACCGGAGGCCGGCGGTGCTGGGTGTGTTGGTAAGGGCGTATGCGCACGCCGGCCATCGTCGCGAGGCGCTCCAGGTCCTGGATGAATTGCATCGGATGAGCCAAGCGGGCTACGTGCCGGCTGCCGCCTTCGTCAATGCTTACTTGGGACTCGGCGACAGCGAGCGCGCTTTTGTCTGGCTGGAGCGCGCGTCCCGGGAGCGATCGAGTATTCTTCAGTTCCTCAAGGTGCATCCATTCTTCGACCCCTTGCGCAGCGATCCGCGTTTCGCGGAGTTGCTCCGCCGGGCGAATCTCGGTTAGCGGGTCAAAAATTTGAGCCTTCGACCACCAGCAAGTAGCGGTCGATCCCAGGCGACGCGATCTCCTGAACCTCTCCGGAAGGCCAGCGGATCTCGATGCGATCCACGCGCGCGCGCTCACCGAGGCCGAAGAACACCCTGGGATCGCTCTGGCTGAGATAGCTTGCGCCGCTTCGGACTTCACGGATTTGCCGCAGCCCGCCGCCTTCGAGGGTGACCTTCGCCCCAAGAGCGTCGCGCGAGCTCTCGCGGCCCACGAGGCGAAGCCCCATCCAGTGGCGCGACGTCTCGGTCTCGTTCCGGTAGAGCCGCGGCTTTCCGTTCATGTGCGTGACGAAGATGTCGATATCCCCGTCGTCGTCGAGATCGCCGAACGCCACTCCCCTTCCCGCGAGAGGCTCTTCCAGGCCGGCCCGCTCGCCCAGCTCCTCGAATCGGCCGGCGCCGAGGTTTCGAAACAGGAGGCTCCTCTGTGCGTAATCGCTTTCGATCTCCTCTTTCGCCACTTCGGGATAGACGTGGCCGTTCGCGACGAAGATGTCGAGAAAGCCGTCTCGATCGAAATCCTGGAATCCCGTCCCCCAGCCGAGGAAGAGATAGCTCGGCTCGGCGATCCCCGCGGCGAAGCTCACGTCGAGAAAGTAACCCGCGCCTGAATTCTGGTAGAGGGTGTTGTAGTCGTGGGAGAAGTTCGTGACGTGGAGGTCGAAGAGACCGTCGTTGTCGTAATCGCCGGCGTCGACCCCCATTCCCGCCTGGGCTCTCCCGTCCTCGTTGAACGCGACCCCGTCCGCGAGCGCCGTGTCCTGGAAGCGGCCCGACCCGAGGTTCCGATAGAGGTTGTTCGGCGCCTGGTCGTTCGCGACGTAGAGGTCGACGTCTCCGTCGTCGTCGAGGTCGCTCCAGACGGCGCCGAGACCGTAGGCGGGAACCATCCCGACGCCCGCGCTCTCGCTCACGTCTTCGAACGTGAAGTCGCCGCGGTTGCGATAGAGGACGCTCCTCGCCGGAGGCAGGCCCTTGGGCCCGCACATCACCGCGATCCCCATGAAGAAGCAGTTGGGGGCCCCGCCGGGCTCGGGTGTGGTCTTCGCGTCGAAGTCGACGTAGCGGGCGATGAACAGGTCGTCGAACCCGTCGGCGTCATAGTCCGCGAAGGCCGCGCTCACGTGCCAGCCAACCTGCGCCAGGCCCGAGAACTCGCCGCATTCGACGAACGTTCCGTCGCCGCGGTTCCGGTAAAGGAGCGCCGCCCCGTAGTAGGTCACCAGAAGGTCGGGATCGCCGTCGTTGTCCACGTCGGCGAACGCCGCTCCCTGGCCCCAGCCCTGTCGCGAGAGGCCGGAAGCTTCGGTCACGTCCACGAATCGCCCATCGCCGCCGTTGCGGTAGAGACGATTGCCCGCACCTTCAGGTACTCCCTCGAGCCTCCGTCCGTCCACGACGAACAGATCCAGATCCCCATCCTCGTCGTAGTCGAGAAAAGCAGCGCCCGTTCCCGTCGTCTCCAGGATGTAGCGCTTCTCGCCTACGCCGCCGTAGGTAAGCTTGCGAGCGACGCCGGC
>DAISKN010000514.1:0-5320 GCA_036820975.1 Acidobacteriota bacterium
ATTACATCGTGATGACGACTTTTCCCCGAGCGTGTCCTTCTTCGAGATACCGGAGAGCGTCGGCGACACCGCTCAAGGGGTAGCGTCGATCGATCACCGGGACCACTTTGCCGGACTCGAGAAACTCCTTCAGAACGAGCAAATCCGTCTTGGTGATCCTCGCCATCGTGACGCCCATCTTGCTCCCGGTCATCGAGTACCAGGGTCCCAGGAGCAGAAGTTGGAACAGGCGCGCCATGGAGCCGCCAATCAGGACGTAGATTCCCTCGGGATTCAGCGCCCGCCTGTAATCTGAAATCGGACGATAAGCCGCCGCATCCAGAATCAGGTCATAGCGCTTCCCCATCCTGGTGAAATCTTCCCGGGTGTAGTCGACGACATGGTCCGCCCCAATCGAGCGCACCATGTCCAGGTTCCTGGTGCTGCACACTCCCGTGACTTCGGCTTCGAACGCTTTGGCGATCTGCACCGCGAACGTACCCACCCCACCCGATGCACCATTGATCAGAACCTGCTGGCCTCTCTGAATCCGTCCCTTGTCGCGAAGCCCCTGGAGGGCGCTTACGGCCGCGACCGGCACCGCCGCCGCTTCCTCGAACGAGGTGCCGGGCGGTTTCCGTACCAGACGATCTTCGCGGGCGCACACCCATTCGGCGAACCCCCCATAATCGCTGGCCCCGAATACGGCATCCCCCGGCTGAAACTCCCTTACGTTCCTGCCAACCGCTTCGACCTGCCCCGCTACGTCGACCCCCAGTATCCTGGTTTTCGGCTTCAACAGCCCCCCACCCATGAGGCGGATGACGAACGGGTCGCCTCTCAGGGTACGCCAATCGAGCGGATTCACGGACACCGCGCGGACTCTCAACAGGACTTCGTCGTCCCGAGCGGTCGGCTTCTCTACCTCTTCACACTCGAGAACGTCGGGTGAGCCATAGCGGTGTCGGACGACGGCCTTCACCGGCTCCTACTCCCGAACCACCGCCGTCAGGTTCATCGTCAGGAGCGCTCCCGGCTTGGGCAGATCGTTCACGCCGATCACCGTTCTCGCGGGCCGGTGCTCTCCCATCATCTGAACGTACGCGCGGTTCATCTCCTCGAAATCCCCCACGTCCTCGAGAAAGACGTTCACGTGAATCACGTGATTCAAGTCCGACCCCACGGACTCGAGCATGACCCGGAAGGACTCGAGAATCCGCTTCGTCTGCGAGAAGACGTCGGGCCCCGCGAGCTCGCCCGTCACCGGGTCCACTCCCGCCGTCCCGCCGATGGTGATGAAGGACTCCACCTTCGCGATGTGGCTGTAGGGGCCGATCGGAGCGGGCGTGTTCGGAGGCGTCGACGTCTCTACCGGACGGGACATAGTCTCCTCAACGCAGGCTCTTCGCGATCCCTTTCACCGTCTCCGCGAGCGATTGCAGTCGAGCCTGGTCCCGCCCTGAGGCCGCGGCGCGGTCGCTCTCGAGCTCGGTCGCAATCGTGTCGAGCCGCCGGGCGGCATCCGCGTCCTTGCGCTTCCCGCTCGAAGCGGCCTCGGCCCGCTCCAGCGCGGACGTGAGCGCACGGGCGCGCTCCGGTCGAATCGCCTTGCTCCTACCGAGCTGGTCCAGGTACGCTCGCGCGACGACGGGGCTCGCCGGCCAGTCGATGCGGCGCTGCTGTTGGGCGTTGAACCCGCCGCGGGTGACGAGCGACGCCGCGTCGATCTCGTTCGCGGTAAGGTGCTCGCTCGGAAGCAGCTTCAGCACGTCGAGGCCCCGGGCGATCTCGGTTCCGTAGATGAAGCCGTCATACCAGTAGGCCGACCAGTAGCCGCCCAGAAGCATCTGCTTTTCGGCCAGCGGACCCCGGTCGAAGAACGCGATCTCGACCGGCTTCGAAGAGTCGGTGAAGTCGAAGACCGAGATTCCGCCCTGATACCACGCCTGGACCATGATGTCGCGCCCGGGGACGGAGATGAGCGACCCGTTGTGGGCGACGCAGTTCTCCTGCTCCGTCTGCGGCGCCGGCATCTTGTAGTAGCTCCGGAACTGGAGCTTGCGATCGACGATATCGAAGATCGCATCCGCCCCCCAGTTCTTGGGGTCCGAGGCCCGGCACCGGGCACGGCCTCCCCCTCCCCACTCGTCGGTGAAAATCACCTTGGTGCCGTCGTTGTTGAACGTGGCCGAGTGCCAGTAGGCGAACGTCGGGTCGACCACCTGGTCGAGGCGGACGGGTTTCGCCGGGTCGGAGACGTCGAGGAGGATCCCGTTTCCCGAGCAGGCCCCGGCCGCGAGGCCGAGCTCGGGAAAGACGGTGATGTCGTGGCACATGTTGGTCTCGTACGTATCCTGGGTTCCGGGACCATGATCGCCTCCCCTCCAGAGACCGGCAATCGCGCCCGTCTTGGGATCCGCGAAAATGCGGGGACGGCTCACGACGCGCGCGTTCTCCGGATGGGCCAGAGGGACCTCGATGACGTCGATGCTGAAAAGAGCGGTGTCCGGATCCGACGTTGCGTCGGAGCATTCCGCGAGCTCCTCCGAGGGGCGCACCGATCCCGTGCCGGAAGCGTAGACGTAGAGAATTCCCTGATCGCCGGGGTCGTTCACCAGCGAGTGGGTATGAGAGCCGCGGCACGTCTGGACCGCCGCCACCTGCTTCGGCATCCGGATGTCGGTGATATCGAAGATGCGGACCCCGCGGAAGCGCTCCTTGCTCTTCGGCTCGGCGATTCCCTCGACACCGCAGTCGATCCGCCCCCGGTTCTCCTCGACCGACATGAACAGAAGGTTCCCGTAGATGGAAACGTCCCCCTGCCCTCCGGGACAGACCACGGAGGCGAGAAGCTGCGGCCTTCTCGGGTCCTCGATATTGAACGTGTTGAACCCGTGGTAACTGCCCTCGATCACCAGGTCCTTGCTGAAGGCGAGGTCGGTATTCGCGAAGCTCAGGAGGCCCGGCCTCTGCATGGGGTCTTCTTCGTCTTTCTTGTCCGTGGGGGTTCTTTCCGGAGGGATCGGTATGCCCGCGGGCGCCTTGGGGTCGAAGAAACCGCGCGGGTTCTCGAGGGTCGCCACTTTCTCGAGATGCAGCGAGGCTTCACCGGCGTCCCGGAAACCCGCCTTGAGATGCACCCTTGGATCCGTCGAAAGGTCCGCCAGCAGGACGTCCATCTTCTCGATCCCGACGCTCCGATCGCCCTTGATGTCGGAGGCGAACTCGAAGAGCTTTTCGTCCTGCGCCGCGCCGTCCTCGGCGAGGAGCTCCTCGGCCATCGTGGTGGCGCCGCGCTGATTCCGGATGATGAGCGCGAGGAATTGACGGTCGAGCTCGGTGCCTTTCGCCTGCTCGAGCTTGCTCATGTCCTCCGCCGTGGCCATGCCGGGAATGAAGTGGCCGTCCTCTGCGGGGGGCGGCTCGATTTTCTGGCCGCGCGCGGTCAGCCACTCCTTCATCATGCTGACGTCGGCCTCGAGGGTCCCCCCGAGCTCCTTCGCGAGAATCCGCACGGCCTCCTTCTCGCCTCGCTCGGCCGCGAGCCCCGTCATCTTCAGCGCCTGCGCGTGGCGGGAGATCATCTCCTGCAGGAAGCGCACGTCGGCCGCCGAATATCGAAGGTTGGAGAGATCCACCGCCTCGTCCGGGGAGACCACCTTGGTTTCCCCTCCGGGAGGTCCCGGCCGCACGATCGGAGGCTGGGTCTGGGCGGCGGCCAGGGGCATGAACGCCAGGATTGCGGCGATTGGCAGTAAGAAGGGGAACTCCCGTTTCATGTGATGACCTCCGCGCGTATCTTAGTCCGGCGCCCATGCTCTTGCATCAGGAACGCTTGGTCCCCTGACATTCCCGAATTCAAGTTTCCAGGCCGATGTGATTCGCCTCGTCTGACTCGTATGACTCTCCAGTCGATCCTCCCGACGGTAAGCGGCGCGCCGTGGTAGACGCTTGCCATTCCTCGCAGCCCCTGGTACAAGAGGCGCTGAGAGACGCCGTAGCGATGAGGTGTGTATGACCTGGATTCAGGCAGTGAGTATCTTGACCTGGCTCGCAGCCGCCGGCATCGTGCCCGCGCCCGGAGCCGAAACCCGCGAGGGGTATGTGCTGCCGGTCGGCTGCAAATCGTCGCGAGAGACGAAGAGCGCCGCCGAGGCGCACACGACGAAGTGCGCGCTCGAGCTCGAGTGCGTGGTCACGGGCTATGGTCTTTACGTCGACGGGGAATTCTTCGAGTTCGACGACGAGAGCAATCAGACGGCGCTGAAGTACTTCCGCGAAACGAAGAAATCCGAGGATCACCTCGTGAGCGTCACCGGCGATTTCAGCGGCGCCGAGCTCCGGGTGACGTCACTCGAGCCGGTTTCTCGGTAAGCAGCCACCGCAGGAGCTCCGTCCGGGGCGAAGTCGCTCCCTGCGGCTCCCCGCTTCCGGCCGTAGCGGTCCCTCAGGGGGCCGCCCGGGCGTCCGACTCCCGTTCGAGGGCAACCGTCAACGACAGCCTCAGATGGGTCGTAATCACAACCGCCATCATCGGGGCTCCGCAAAGCGCCAGAGAAGCGTACCGCCGCCCTCGGGGGCGGCAGGCGCCCGTTCGTCGCTCGCCTGCAAAAGGGCCCGCATCGCCAGGTAGTCGTCGATCCCTTCGTCGATCTCGCGGGGGAACTTCGGCACCGGCCCCACCAGATGGTCCTTGTAGACCCGGAGCATGATCGCGCGGAAGATGGGCAGTGCGAGGCGCCCGCCCGTCTCCCCCCGCCCCAGCGGACGGTTGTCGTCGAATCCAATCCGGACGGCGACCGTGATGCCGCTCGGCCCGTAGGTGGAGCCCACGAAGAGCGCATCGCGATAGTCGCTCGTCGTTCCCGTCTTGCCCATCACCGGGATGGGAAAGCTGCGGCTATCGAGACTGTGGGCGGTGCCGTTCGGCAGGCGGACCACACCCCGCAGCCCCTCCTGGATCCGGCGCAGTTCGTCGGAGCGAATCGGAGGCGAGGGCCGGGGCCCCTCGTAGATCGACTGGCCAGCCGCGTTGGTGATGAGGCCTATGACGTGGGGCACCGCTCTCACCCCCGAGGCCATGGCGCGATAGGCGTTGGCGATCTCCACCAGCCGCATCTCCGAAGCTCCGAGAGCGGTGGCGACGTCGGGCCGCAAAGGCGTGCGGATTCCCAGATCGCGGGCGGTCTCGATCACCTCGCGCATGCCGATCGCGGCCGCGATCCAGACCGCCACCGTGTTGCGCGACTCGGCCAGCGCCTGGCGGGCCGCCATCGGACCCTTGAACTGGTTGTCGTAGTTGGCGAACTCCTTCATCTCTCCCCGACTGCCTCGCGGTACT
>DAISKN010000515.1:0-5305 GCA_036820975.1 Acidobacteriota bacterium
CTCCGACCCGCTCCCGGTCGACGAGCTCGAGCAGCCGCGCCCGCACTCCCGCGAGGCTCATCACGAACGGGTCGATCTCCGCGATGCGCCGCGCGAGGGAGGGGAGGCCCAGGGCGTCCTCGGCCCACGCGGCGAAGTCGCCTCGCGGATTCCCGAGCCGTCCGATGGCCTCGACGCCGTGGTAATAGAGGGCGCTGTCGTCCACCTCGGTGAGCGCCCCGCGGAAACTTTGCAGATCCCGAGCCACGATCTCGAGAGGCACCGCGACCAAGTGACCGGTCAGAAAGTAGAAGGGTTCGCCGAGGATGACGGTGGAGGCCGGCAGGTGCGTCAGGTGATCGTCGAGAGTCTCGAGAAGGTGGTGCCGGAACGATTCACCGTCGGGAAAGTCGAAGGGCGAGTGGAACGCGAGCCGCTCCGCCAGCGCCACGTCGCGGGCTTCGTTGGCGACCCAGTTCGAAAAATCGTCGGGATAGGGCGTGGGGACCACACGGTGGCGGAGAAGGCAGCGCACGGTATGGTAGTAGATGGATTCCTGGGGCGCGCTCTCGAGCCGTTCGAGAAGATGGCGCAGGCTGTCCGCGCGCAGTCCGAGGCTCTCCCGGATCTCGGAGCATCCCCAGAAATGGAAACAGCGGTCGATCGACATTGGAAGCCCTGATCCTAGCAGATAGTTTGAGTACAAAACAATTGCGAGAACCGGAGCGGTGAGATCTGGAGCGGTCGGGGCGGGGGAGGAAAGGCGGCGGAGCGCCCCTTAACGCTCCGAGCCCGCCTCGGGCCAGTCGCTCCCGATCGCCTGGCAGGCTTCCTTGACGGCGTTTCCGAGGAGCCGCGTCGAGCCGCTCGCGAGGGCGTCCCCGTCGGAATTGAAGAGGGCGAATTTGTTGTCCTTGCGCACGATGTCCTTCCCGCCCTCGTGCTCGAGCACCAGGACGTAGTCCGCCCGGTCCTCTTTTCGGGTCACCACGACGTCGGGGCACCGCTCGTGGAGCGTCTTCACGATCTCCGCCGTCTGCGGCTTGGCGCCGCCGACGACCGATCCGATGTCCGTCCAATCGAGCAGGTTCAGCTCGTCTCCCATGGACCAGGAATCGCTCTCCACGACAAAAACGCGCGGGCGGGTGTCGTTCTTCGATTCGCCCTCCACCACGATGGGGGCGAGCGCCACGAGGGCGGCCACCATAGCTAGTTCTCGGTACATCGGGTCTCCTCCTGAATTTCTTCGAGGTCGCCGGGAGGAATGCAAGGCCTGTACCGGGCTCGCGGCGGGAAAGCCGACCGGATCGACTCCATTCCGCGGTCGTTCTGTCCTTGGAAGCGGACCGGCGTCCTCGATGGGAGACAGGCCTATGCCGGCGAGGGGTCGTCGTCGTGCCGCGGGAACGAGATGCCGCGTCGATGGAGCTTCAACGTATAGATGCTCTGCGGCAGCAAGCGGTGCGAGACGAAGGTGCTCGCTACCGTCGCCGCCATTAGTGGAAGCATGATGCGATAGTCGTTGGTCATCTCGAAGAGAATGAGGAGGGCGGTCATTGGCGCCTTGGCGCCCGCGGCGAAGAACGCCGCCATCCCGACCATGGCGTAGGCTCCGGGTCCGCCGGTAGAGGCGGGAAAGAGGGAGTGGGCCAGCACGCCGAAAGTCCCGCCGAGCATCGCTCCCATGTAGAGGCTCGGAGCGAAGACGCCTCCCGAACCGCCCGAGCCGAGTGTCGCGCAGTTCGCGAGCATCTCCGCAACGAGAAGGGCCAGCAGCAGCTCCCAGGGGAATCGCGCCCAGAGGGCGGACTCGATGGCGGGGAATCCCGCGCCGTAGACTTGAGGGAAGAAGCGGAGCAGGAGCCCCACCAGGAGGCCGCCGACGGCGGGCTTGAGCCACTCGGGAAATTTCCAGTCGCGGAATAGATCCTCGGAGCGATACAGGAGGCGCACGTAGGCGATCGCCGCCACGCCGACGAGGAGTCCCATCAGGAAATACAGCGGGAGCTCCGCCGGGCTCGAGAGCTCGTACGCGGGCACCACGAACGCCGGGTAGTTCCCCAGGAACGACCGGGCGACGATGCACGAGCTCAGCGAGGTCAGCAGCACGAGGAGAAAGTCCGCGTGAATCCGGCCCATCAACACCTCGACGGCGAAGATGGCCCCGGCGATGGGAGCGTTGAACGTGGCGGCGACACCTCCCGCGGCGCCGCAGGCCACGAGCGTGCGCAGATTCCCCGTCGACATTTGGGCCAGTTGTCCGATGGTCGAGCCGATCGCCGACCCTATCTGGACCATGGGGCCTTCCCGGCCCGCCACCCCGCCGAATCCGATGGTCAACGACGAGGCGAACACTTTGACCATGACCACGCGTTTTCGGATCCGACCGCCGCGGCTCGCGAGCGCCGTCATCACTTCCGGGACGCCGTGACCTTTGGCTTCCCGGGCGAAGCGCTCGATGAGCGGACCCACGAGGAGGCCGCCCACAGCGGGGAGAAGCACCAGGTTCGCGGGTCCGAATATCTCGAGCGCCGAGCCCACTCCGTCCCGCGCGAACCGACCGATGGAGCTCAAGATGTAGATGAAACCGACGGAGCCGAGCCCCGTCAGGATGCCGACGATGACCGAAAGCAGGATGAGGTAGTTTTGAGACGCGAGGAAATTCCTGCGAAACCAGATCGCCGTCAATCCCAGGGCGGGAGCGCCCGGGGTGGCGCGGCGACCGAGCCGGGCCATCGCTCGAAGGCTCGACCGGAGTCCCGACTTGGAAGCTCCCTTCCGACTACTCGTCATCGGGCGACACGGCGAGGAGTCGGACGCGGCGATCGCGCCGCACGAGGATTGAAAGCGCCTGCGGGCGGCGCTCGAAACGCTGGAACACGTCGAGACCGCCCTGTGGGAGCGCGAGCCCATCGACCTGGAGTATGCGATCGAGGATCTCGAGCCCGGCCCTCGCCGCGGGCCCTCCGGAGGTGAGGGTCAACACTACCCATCCCGAATCCGGCTCTTCGGTCCAGCCGATCGTCATTCCCATCCGCGACAGCGGGAGGGGCGACCTTCCCGCCGGCCGGCAGTCCCGGCCGGGCATGACGGTGCCGCCGCGCACCCGGCTCCGGCCTCGGCGCACCTCGTAGGCCACGACCGAGCCCGGCGCCTGGGCTTCGTAGGAGCGACGGAACTCCTCGGGAGTCGCTATCTCGTGGCCGTCCCAGACGAGAAGCAGGTCCCCCTCGCGGATCGAGGGGCCGGGTAGGAAGGATGACTCGCGGACTCTTTCCACCAGGACGCCGCCCCTCACTCCCACGAGCTCCTTCACCCGATCGTCGACCGCGGTGACTTCGATGCCGTAGCAGATGGGATGGCTCCGCAGGCGATCGACGACACGAAGAAGAGCCTCGGAGGAAAAAAAACGGAGGCTCTCTCCGGCGTCGAAAGCGGCGCCGACGAGCCTGCCGTCGAGATCGACGATGGCCGCAGCCGCGAGCGAGCTGGGGAATGCCATCGAGACGTCCAGAGAGTCTTCCTCGCCCATCGCACTCTCCTCCCCGAGGGGGAGCGGAGCGGACGCGAGATACCCCGGGATAACCAGAAGGCGTCCGTCTGAGGTGAGGCTTACCCCGGCGACGAGGAGTCCGGGATGAAGGGAGGCGGGGTCCGAAGGGACGAAAGCCTGCGCCCCTGTAGACGGCGCGAGCTCCAGTAGCGCGAGATTCGACTCCGGTCCTCCGCCCAGAAGCTTGAAGGAGGATTCTTCCGCCTCTTCCACGAGTCGCGGAGACGAGACCGCGAGCCCGGTCTCGATCACGAGGGCGGGCGTGCTCCTGGACCCGACGAGCACGATCTTGGGTTTGACCCGCTCGCCGAGCTGACGCCAGTAGTCCGAGTGATAGGTCAGGGGCGTCTTCTCGAGATCGGGCCGGAGGGTGGAGACGGCGGGTTTCCGATCGGCGTCAGGAGAGGGCTCTGGGCCTCCCGGGTCGCGCACGGCGAAACCATGGAGGAGAACCGCCATCACCGAAACCCCCAGGCCGACGAGGAGCCAACCCCCGCGACTCGATGGTATCAGTGCGCCCTTCCGCATGCCCGGTTCCAAACCTTAGCATGGAGTTATTTTGTACTCAAAATAACTCGACAGCCGTCCCGCGCGGCGAGAGATCGATAGCGGGCGCGTCAGCGAACCGAGCGCGCGCCTACCACTTCACGACGACGTTCGCGAGTGCTCGGGTTTCGAGAAGGTCCCCGCCGAAGCTCTCCCAGTGCTCGTTGTTGAAGAGGTTCGCCACGTTGACCCCGACGCCGATGCGCTCGGTGAAGTAGTAGTTCCCGCGGATGTCGGCGGTGGTGTAGGCCTCGACGTCGCCCTGAAAGGGGCCGACGGCCCAGCGGAATTCGTCGACCCAGCGCACGTCGAACGCGAAATCCCACTTGGGGACGGCGTAGGAGACGCCGCCGGCGACTTTGTTCTCCGGAGTGTTCGGAAGCAGCTGGTTCGCGATCGGCGAGCTCGTGTCCTGGATCTCGAAATCGAACCAGGAGTAGGAGAAAGAGAGCGTCCAGTTGTCGACGAAGTAGTAGTTGACGCCGAAGTCGATGCCCTGGGTATTCACTTCTCCGAAGTTGGTGTAGGAGCGGGCGATGAACGCCGGAGTCCCGTCGAAGTTGTTCGACAGGATGGCGAAGAGCGTTGGGGGCAGGTTTGCCCGCAACGCTCCCACGAGCGCCTGGGGCGCGGGGTGGTTCGCCGGAGGCTGATAAGCGCCGAAGTCCGGGTTCGTGCGGTTCCCCTGGGCGTCGAGCTGGGGGATGAGGTCGGTGATGAATTGATCGTTGCGGGCGTTGTAGTAGTCGAGGGTCAGATAGGCCTTCTGCGCCAGGATGCCGGAGTAACCGATCTCGAACATCTTGGTTTCTTCGAGGGCCAGGTCGTCGTTTCCGACGGCGAGAATGCGGGTGGGGGTTCCGAAGCCGCAGTCGACCCCGAAGGGGGTGCAGGCCGCCCGCTCGATCCCCGAGAGATTCACCGGAGCCGCTACGTTCGCCTGGAGGAAGAACTCGGAATAGTTCGCGACCTGGAACGCTTCGTTGTAGGTGAAACGAAGGCTCGAGTCGTCGGTGAGGCTGTAGACCAGCGAGGCTTTGGGGGAAAACTGCGGGTCGTGGAGGGTGCTCTCGTCGAACCGTCCAGCGAGGACGAGCTTCCATCGCTCGGCGAAGCTCCAGTCCACCTGACCGAACGCTGCCCCGTTGTCCGAGCTCACCGGCTCGAACATCAAGGTCTGACGGCCGGTATCGGGATCCGCGCTGTCGATGTCCGTGTGGCGATAGG
>DAISKN010000516.1:0-5292 GCA_036820975.1 Acidobacteriota bacterium
ACAGGCCCTCGCTCAAAACGCAGACCTCCGTGCGGCCGGGCTCCCCCTCGTCGGGATCGAAGCCCCGCCCGAGGAGCGGACGAACTCCG
This sequence comes from Acidobacteriota bacterium, assembly GCA_036820975.1. Classification (GTDB taxonomy): domain Bacteria; phylum Acidobacteriota; class Vicinamibacteria; order Marinacidobacterales; family SMYC01; genus DAISKN01. Next base: position 90 of record DAISKN010000516.1, read on the forward strand.
AGGACCACGAAAAGATTCGGCGACACGACGGCGCCGGAGAGCTCCTCCGGCTCCCCTTCCCCCACGAGAGTGAAGCCCCAGCCGCTGTACGCCGAAAGCCCGGAGAACGAGACCGACCGTTCCTGGAAGAAGGCGAGGATGCGTTGATTGAAGCTGTCGGGCCGCCACCACACGCGAACGACCTGGTCGGGTTCGGAGAACGCCAGCGGCCGCAGCACCACCCAGTTCACGACGCTGAAGATCGCGGCATTCGCCCCGATCCCGAGAGCGAGCGTCGCGACGAAGACCGCGCTGAACACCGGACGGCTTCGAAGGAACCGGATCGAGTCCTTGAGGTCCTGGCCGAGGGCGTCGAGAAATCCGGAGGATCGCTTTCGCCGGACCCGAGGCGGCGAAGTCCGGGCGTCGATCGCGTCCTCGAGTCTCACCCGAACGGCGTTCTGGAGCAGGTCCCAGCTCGCGCCGAGAAGCCCGATCTCCAGGCTGGAGCACATCTCGAGGAGCTCCGGTCCGTGCGTCTTCCGAAAGCTCGCGGGATAGAGCGCGAGGAGGGCCCGAATCCAGACTCGCCGCGGGCTCACGCCGGACTCGCTTTCTTCGTCACCCCCACGCCGGCGACGACCTTCCGCAAAACCTCCGCCTCTTCCCGGAGCACGCGCCGCCCGAGAGCGGTCAATCCGTAATACGTTCGCCGGTCATCCCGCTCCTTCGGACTGGCTTCGAGCAGGTGCCGTTTCTCGAGGCGATAGAGCACACGATAGAGATCCCCGGGACGAACGCGCACCGCGCCGCCAGTGCGCGATTCGATGTGCTGGACCATGGCGTACCCATGGAGAGCGTCGTCCTCGAGCACGGCGAGCACCAGGAACTCGAGAGGCCGGAGGGGAAGGCGGTTCGAAGTCATCAGTCGAGCCTACTACGCAGTTTACGTATACGCAAACTGCGCATACTTGGGGCGCCCGCCAGACGGCGCGCACTGCTTTGCTTGGACGATCTTTACGCGTACAATGGTAGTCAACAATATTTCTTATAGCGTCCAGAAGCTCCCCCGCAGCGAAAATCGAGGCCTTTGTCCCTGTTGACCTAGTCATCGCATATCGCTTATTTTGAAGCCCTTATCCCCTTCGAACGAGAACATGACGAGCGACAGCTACCCGCCCGACTCCTCCGACCCGGGCCTCTATCCCCGCGCGACGCTTCGCGAGGTCTATTTCACTCTTCTCAAGCATCGCTGGGCGGCCATCGCCGTGGCTCTCGCGACGTGGCTCCTTGGGGCTTTCTCGCACTACCTGGAAACGCCGGTCTACCGCGCTACGGCGCTCATCCAGATCGACTGGGAGAAGATAAACCTGGTCGATGACGTGATGGTGAATCCCACGCGGGGGATGGCCGACCTCTACGGCACCCAGGAGAAGATCGTCAAGAGCCGCCTGCTCGCCGAGCTCGTGGTCGACGATCTGGAGCTCTGGGAGCACGAACTGTTCGGCGCGGCGTCGAGCGCGGCCTCCGATCCCAAGAAGCGTTCCCAGGCGATCGCGCGCTCGCTCCAGGGGATGGTCGACGTAAGAAGGGTGGAGAAAACGCAGCTCATGGAAGTGAGCTTCGTGACGCCCGACCCGGACCTCTCCGCCGAACTCGTCAATTCCCTGATCGAGCAGTACATCCAGTTCAACGTGGACTCCGAGTCCGGCCTCGCTCGTGGAACGAGCGAGTTCATCGACGAAGAAGTCGAGGAGCTCCGGCGGGACATCATGGAGAAAGAGAAATTCCTTCGAGAGGGCGCCAGGAACAAGGCGATCGTCATGGGAGACAGCCGCGAAGACAATATCGTCATGCAGCGGCTCGAGACTCTGAACCTCCAGCTCACCGAAGCCGAGGCCGAGCGCGCCGCCGCCGAGGCGAAGTTCCGCAGCATTTCCCGCGCGGACGCGCGAAGCATCGAGGAAGTCCGGAACAGCAGCGCCGTGAGGGAGCTCGAGCGCAAGCGCCTCGCGCTCACCGAGAAGTACGAGGAGCTCGCCTCGACCTTCGGTCCCGACTGGCCGGAGATGAAGCGCGTGAAGAGCGCCATCGCCGAAGTAGAGCGCTCCCTCGACGAGACCGTCAGGACCGAAGCCCGCAAGATAGCGGCCGAAGCCAGGGTCGCCTATCAGCAAGCCCTGGACCGGGAAACGCTGATCCGGCGCTCCCTCGAGGAGCAGAAGTCGAGCGTCCAGGACCTGCAGATGGCGACCGCCGATTTCGAGCAGGTCAAGGTGGAGCTCTCGAATCAACGCCAGATGCTGCAGGGGCTCCTGAAGCGCCGCTCCGAGACCGACCTCACCGCCGATCTCGGCGAGCGCCAGCCGGTGAAGATCAAGATCATCGAGCGTGCGGAGCCTTCCGGCGGACCTTACGCGCCGGGCGCGAAGCGCCGGGTGATGATGGTGGCGCTCCTCGGCCTCGTCCTCGGAGTCGCGATCGCCTATCTCATCGACCACTGGGACGATTCGATCCACACCGTCGAGGATCTCAAGCGCTATATCCCGCTTCCTTACCTCGGCATGATCCCCAGGTACGGCGACAAGCCGGCGCTTTCCCAGCTCGGACGGAAGCTCTCGGGAGAGCCGCAGCTCGAGCCTCAGCGCGCGCTCGACGACACCATGGCATCGAAGCGCTCCAACTATCTTCCGACGCTCTACGATCGCAACCCGGCTCTCGCCGAGAACCGGAATACCCTCTCGGAGCGCTTCCGGTTCCTTCGCGGATCGATGCTCCTGAGCACTCCGGGCTCGGTCCCCAAGGTGGTCCTCGTCACCAGCCCCGACAAGAGCTGCGGAAAGACGTTCGTCTCCAGCAACCTGAGCTGCGCTCTGGTGCAGCTGGGAAAGAAGGTGCTCCTCATCGATTCCGACCTGAGGAATCCGAAGCTCCATCGGGTGTTCCACTACCGGAATCGCGTGGGGCTCACCAACGTGCTCACCGGTCAGAAACAGCTCGGCGACGGTTGCATCATGAGGACCGACATCGAGAACCTGTTCCTGCTCATGGCGGGCCCCGCCAGCCCCAATCCGGGAGAGCTCCTCGCGTCGCCGGCGATGGAGAAGATCCTCGCGAACTGCGCCGAGCATTTCGACTTCGTGATTCTCGACTCGGCGCCGCTGCTTCCGGTCTTCGACTCCCATATCCTGTCCACGCGCTGCGACGGCGTGATCCTCGTCGCCCGGGCCGGCGTGACCTCGCGCCACGCCACGCTTCAAAGCGTCGAGCTGGTGTCCCGGGTCCAGGGAAGAATCACCGGAATCGTGCTGAACGACGTGAATCTCGAGGACTACGCCCAGTACTACTACCACAGCCACTACACCTACGAGTACGGGCGGTATCCCGCGGAGGAGGAACGGGTGCGCATGGGCTGAGGCCCTGCCACCAGAAACGGCACGCATGACGCATCTCACTTCCAGTTGGACGAGGATCCTCGTGCTCGGGACCGCGGCGGGACTCTTTCTCCAGGGTGGCGCTTCGGCTTCAACCTCGGTTCGAGGGACGATCGCGGGAAAAGTGTACGACTTCCAGACGAAGCAGCTCCTGCCGCAGGTGACCGTAGGCGTGCGCACCCTTGGAACCGAAGAGTCCTTCGAAGCGGTGACCGACGCTTCCGGGACCTACAGGGTCGAAGACGCTCCTGCCGCGGTCTTTTCGTTCACGCTGAAGTCCGGCACCCTGGAGGTGCCGGTGAAGGAGCGCATGGATCTCCGGGTGGGAATGCCATTCATCCTCGAAAGCTGCTTCGAGCTCGACACCGAGAAGAAAACCGCCTCGGTAAGCGCCGAGTGCCGCTCCGGTCTCGTCGAAGAGGCGAGGGTCGCGACTCTGGGTCCGCACCGCCTGCTTCTTCCCGACCGGCTCCAGGCGCAGGAGGCCGCGGATGCGGCGCCGTCCGGGCCCACCGGGATCGAGCATCCCGGAATCGAGTGCCTCACGCACGATCACTTTCCCCAGGTCGATGCCGGGATTCGGCCGGGCGACCAGGTGCAGACGTCCCGCGTGTATTTCCGCTCCGACAAGTACCCGGACTTCTATTACGTCGAGATGACGAAGGAGCATCCGACGATCGACGACTTCCAGGCAATCCTTCCGAAACCCGGCCCCGAGACCGAGCGCATCATCTACTACCTGGAGGCCCTAGACCTCGAGATCGAAACCTTCCAGACTCCCGAATTCGCTCCCGAGGTGATAGCCGCGGAAGATTGCCGTCGTCGGGGCGCGCCGGCGTGGTTCGAGGGGGACCCCTCGATCATCGTCGGGGCGACGCAACCCGGCGCTGCGGCCATCCCTCCCGGCTTCCAGGCCATCGGCATCACGGGCTTCGTCAACTCCCTTGGCGTATTGAGCACCATCGGCGGCGGCGCGGGCGGTGCATTGGGCTCGGCGGCGGGCGCGGTGCTCGCGGTCGGCGGCGGAGCGGCGGCGGCGGCGACCGGTGTGGTCATCGCCACCGGCGGCGACGAAGAGGCGAGCCCCCCGCGCTGATCAGGGCAGGGAAGAGTTTCAACGCAATCGGCCATGCCGCGGTGCGGCAGCTGAAACGATGAAAATATCCCTCCTAGTCTCCCAATCCCCTTTTCTTACACTCCCGGTATTGGGCTATCCCTCGCGGGGATCCATGCCCACCACGGCTCCCAGCAGAACCGCGAACAACGCCAGGTTCGCCGGAAGGTGCAGGCTGAAATCCGTGAGGCTGTGGAGGGCCATGGCGACGACGGCGCAGGTGAACCCGGCGTGAAGCGCCTTTAGGGACCCGTCGGGGTCGAGGCCGATCCGGACTCTGCGCGCGGCGCGCACGACGGCGAGCCCGAGCCAGGCGAGGAGAATGAGGCCGGGGAGACCGAGCTCGATCCCGAGCTGCAGGTAATCGTTGTGGGCCCAACTATAGAAGATGCGCCCGCCGAAGCTCCGATATCGCGCCCCCACGTACCGGAACGAGCTCAAGCCCGAGCCGGTTCGCCAGTAGTCGAAGGCGGCCGGAGCGCTGTCCCGCCACACCTGGATACGGGTCGCTTCCTTCTCCCATTGATCGCCGATGCCGGTGAATCGACCCACGAGCGGCTCGACGCCAATCCACAGCGCGACGCCGCCGATCGCGAGAGCGAGAGCCAGAAGCGCGCGCAGGCTCGCCCGGCGAGAGGCCCCGCCCGCGGCGCCACGGGTGAGAAGGACGAAGGCG
>DAISKN010000517.1:0-5281 GCA_036820975.1 Acidobacteriota bacterium
TGCGCCCGGCCACGGTCCGTCCCGGAGCGGTGCGACCGGTGGCCGTCTTCCCCGTCGACGTGGTGGGGTACGCGGAGCCGGGACGATGAGTTCGAGACCCGCCGCTCGGGCTGGTGCCGCCCAGGACGCGACCCGTGCTCGACGTCTTCTTGCGGCCGCTGCCGTCCGACCCCGTCTCTTCGACCGCTCCGCCGGTCGCCGCGGGATCGAACATGGTGTCGAAGACGGTGTCCTCGTTGAGGACGTCCCGGTACATGCTCACGAGATCGCGAATGTCCTCCGCGAGGTCGTCGGCATCGGCGTATCGCTCGTCCACGTTCTTGGAGAGCGCCTTGTCGACGATCTCTTGGAGCTCGGGCATCGAGTTGCCGTCCGGAAGCACGAGCTCGGGCGGCTCCTGGTTCAGGACCTTGAAGAAGACAGCCTGAATGTTCTCCCCGGCGAACGGCTTCTTGTTCGTGAGGAGGCGATAGAGGATGACGCCGACGCTGAAGATGTCGGAGCGGCCGTCGACCTTCTGGCCCCGAATCTGCTCCGGCGACATGTAGTCCGCGGTGCCGAGCACCGCGCCCGTCTGGGTGTGGGACGACTGCTGCCACCGGGCGACGCCGAAGTCCATGATCTTCGCTTCGCCGCCCTCGGTGATGAAGACGTTCGCGGGCTTGATGTCGCGATGAACGATTCCGTTCTTGTGGGCGTGGGAGAGGCCGCGGCAGGTCTGCGCCACGACGTCCAGCTTCTCCCGGAACGTCAGCGGATCGCGGCGGATCCGCTGCTCCAGGTCCTGGCCCTTCAGGTACTCCATCGCGATGTAGGGAGCCCCCTGGGCGTCGTAGCCGAGGTCGTACACGGTGACGATGTTCGGGTGCTGAAGCTTGGCCACGGACTTGGCCTCGCGCTCGAACCGCTCCTTGAGCTCGTTGTCCGAGACGATGGCGCTCGCCATCACCTTGAGCGCGACCTTGCGCTCGAGGCCCGGGTCGAAACCAAGGTAAACGACGCCCATGGCTCCCTTTCCGAGCTCTTGCTGGATCTGGTATTTGCCGAGCGTCTTCAGTGGAATCTCAGACATGCGTGAAACCCGAACTTATACGCGCCGTGGTTTTCTCAGTCTATCAAACCGGTCGGGATCGGTCACCCTGGAGCGGACGATGACCCTGGTTGGCCTATTCTCCCATGGAAACATTTGGAACGGCAACGGAAGATGGCTTATCCTGACTCTCGATTACCGTTGCACGTCGGTCTCCCCTTTGAGCCTTCGAGCCTTTCAAGGTTGAGCGAAAGCAAAGCAGTCCGCGTCGATGCCCTGGCGGAGCGCCTGGGCGGGAGCGTGATCGGCGACGGCTCGGTTCTGGTGTCGGGGATCGCGTCGCTCGGGGACGCGGGCCCGACCGATTTGAGCCTCTATGCCGACCAGCGCTACCGTCGAGAGCTCTCGTCCACGAAAGCGGGGGCCCTCGTGACCCGCGAGCTCCTGGCTGACCTCGCGGTGCCGCAGATCGTCCACCCCGATCCGTTCCTCGCCCTCGCGGCGGTCGTGGATCTCTTCCATCCCCGCCCGAGCCACGCTCCGGGAGTCGACGAAAGGGCCTGGGTATCTCCCTCCGCGCGGCTCGCCGCGGACGTCACGGTCTATCCCTTCGCCTGCGTGGGGGAGGGCGCCGAGGTCGGAGCGAGGAGCGTCCTTCACCCGGGGGTCTTTCTCGGCGCGGGCGCGTCGGTCGGTGAAGACTCCGTACTCTGGCCGAACGTCACCGTGCGCGAAGGCTGCCGGCTCGGGAGCAGGGTCGTCATCCACGCGGGCGCGGTCCTGGGAGCGGACGGCTTCGGCTTCGCCCGCCGCGGCGGCAAGTTCGTGAAGATTCGCCACGTCGGGATCGTCGTCGTCGAGGACGACGTCGAGATCGGCGCGAACGCGGCGATCGATCGCGGGACGCTCGGCCGAACGCTCATCCGGCGGGGAGTGAAGATCGACAACCTGGTGCACATCGCCCACAACGTGGAGGTCGGAGAGGACTCGGCGATGGCGGCCCAGGTCGGCATCTCCGGGAGCACGGTCATCGGAAACCGCGTCCTCATGGGAGGCCAGGTCGGTCTCGTCGATCACCTGACGGTCGGAGACGACGCGGTTCTCATCGCGCAGTCGGGAGTCATCGGAGACGTTCCGGCGAAGGCAACGCTCTCGGGCTATCCCGCGCGGCCGCACCGGGAGGTTCTCAAGACTGTGGCCGAGCTCCGCGGGCTCGATCGGCTGAAGGAGCGGCTGCGGCAGCTCGAGGACGAAGTGCGCGCGCTTCGCGAGAAGAGCTCGAGGCCGTGATTTCCGTCGAGAGAGTCCTTTCGATCGTCCTCTCGCGCGCGACCCCGCTGCCGCCGGAGGAGATCGATTTCACCGACGCGCCCGGCCGGATGCTCCGCGAGGACGCTGCCGCGGATACCGACCTGCCCCCGTTCCGACGCTCCGCCGTCGACGGATTCGCGCTGCGCGCCAGAGACACCGCCTCCGTTCCCGCGCGCCTGAAAGTCGTGGGGAGCGTTCCCGCGGGAACCTATCCCGACTTTCGCATCGGTCCCGGCGAGGCGGCGTCGATCATGACGGGCGCTCCCGTTCCCGAGGGCGCGGACGCGGTCTCGATGGTGGAGGAGTCGCGCGAAGGTTCCGACGGCGTCGTCATCCTCGCGGGCGTCGGGCCCGGGCAGAACGTGGCGCCGCAGGGCGCCGAGGTCCGGCGGGGCGAGGTGGTTCTGAAGAGCGGGACGAGGCTCGACGCCGCCGCGCTCGCCGTCGCCGCCACCGTCGGAAGGACGCGCCTTCTGGTCGGACGGCGGCCGACGGTCTCGGTCGCGGCCACCGGCGACGAGCTCGTTCATCCTTCGACGACGCCGGGGCCGGGACAGATTCGCAACAGCAACGGATTTTCCCTCGTGGCGCAATGCCGCGCGATAGGAATCGAGCCCCGCTACCTCGGCGTGGCTGGAGACAACGAGGCCTCGCTCCGGGAGTTCGTTCGGAGAGGCCTCGAGACCGACGTCCTGCTGCTTTCCGGAGGGGTCTCGATGGGGCGCTACGACCTCGTGGAGAAAGCGCTCTCGGATCTCGGGGTCCGGATCCTCGTCGACGCCGTCGCCCTCAAGCCCGGCAAACCTCTCGTTTTCGGCGTGGGAGTTGATGGTAAGCTGGTTTTCGGGCTCCCCGGCAATCCGGTTTCCACGATGGTCACTTTCGAGATCTTCGTCCGCACGGCGCTCGCCCGCCTCGAGGGGGCTTTTCACCCCGCGCGCGAGATCTTGCAAGCGCGTCTCCTCGGCGGCCTCACGAACCGCGGGCCGCGGCGCGCGTACCTTCCCGGCTGGCTTCGCGCGGGCGACGACGGAGACCTCGTGGCGGAGCCGATCCCGACGAAAGGCTCGGCCGATATCGTGGCTTACGCGAAGGCGAACGCGCTTCTCATCGTTCCCGAGGATCAGGATCACCTCGAGTCCGGGAGCCCGGTCTCGGTCTACCCGCTCGACAGCTTTCTCCAGAAAGAGAACAGATGGCTCGCCGCAAAAAGCCCCGTCTGAGCCACGTCGGGAGAGACGGCGCCGCCCGGATGGTGGACGTGTCGGCGAAATCCGAGACGCACCGGGAGGCCGTCGCCCGCGGCAGAATCCGCATCTCGAAGGAAGCCATGGAGCTCGTCCGCGAAGGAGGCACGAAGAAGGGGAACGTCGTCGAGACCGCGCGGCTCGCGGGCATTCTCGCGGCGAAGCGAACCTCGGATCTCATCCCTCTCTGCCACCCGCTCTCCCTCGAGCACGTCGACGTCGCCCTGTCGGAGTCGGGGAGCGGGTTCGACATCGAGGCCCGGGTTCGCTCCCGGGGACCGACGGGAGTCGAGATGGAGGCGCTGACCGCGGTCTCCGTCTGCGCACTTACCGTTTATGACATGGTGAAGGCGGCCGATAAGACGATGGTCATCGAGAACATCCGCGTCATGGAGAAAAAAGGCGGCCGATCGGGCCACTACGTTCGAAAAGATGGCTGACAAGAAACTCCCGCGGCGACCGGGAGGCCCGAAAACCCTCCCGCCGCCCCGGCCCCCCGCGAAGGCGCCGAAGCGGCCGGGAGAGTCGGCCGCGAAGGCGCCGCCTCCGAAACCGGCGATGCGGAGTCGGCCGAGCGGTCCTGCGCCCGCGCGCCGCGCTCGAAGGACTTCAGGCGGATCGGGGCGGAGCTGGCTCAAGCTCCTGTTTCTCGCCGTGCTTCTGGTGGCGGTCGTCGCCGGCGGGGTGGGCGCTTTCGTGTTCTACCAACTCCGGGGGTCGCTTCCTCGGATCGAGGGCACCGCGAAGCTCCAGGGACTCACGACAGCGGTCGAGGTGCTTCGCGACAGAAACGGCGTCCCGCACCTGTTCGGCTCCGACATTCGAGACCTTTCGCGCGCGATGGGGTACACCCACGCTCAGGATCGTTTCTTTCAGATGGAGATCTTGCGCCGGCTGGGCTCGGGACGGCTCGCGGAGATCTTCGGCGCTCCCGCCCTCGCGAGCGATCGCGTGGCCCGGCGGATGGGCCTCGCCTCCGCGGCCCGCATGGAGCTCGAGAGAATGGCGCCCGAGGCCCGCGAGGTGCTCGAGGCCTATGCCGCCGGAGTGAACGCATACCTCACCGCTCACCTCGATCGCCTCCCCCCGGAGCTCCGGCTCCTCGATCTCGCGCCGTCTCCGTGGGAACCGGCGGACAGCCTCACGATCGGGAAGTGGATGTCCTACCTCCTCTCCTACAACGGGCGGGTGGAGATGCTCCGCGGAAACCTGGCCGCGGTCGTAGGACTCGAGGACGCGTACCGTCTCACCGGGCTCGCGCCTCCGCCGCCCGAAGCGCTCCCGACGTCGAATCTCGGCGGTTCGGCCGTGCGGATCGCGGCCCTCGACGAGACCAGCCCCGAGCTCCTCGGCGCGTTTCCGGGAGCGAGCAACGCGTGGGTCGTCGGAGCCGAGAGATCAGCTACCGGGCGTCCGCTGCTCGCCTCGGATCCCCATCTCGGCCTCACGATGCCCTCCACCTGGTACCAGATCCACCTGTCCGGCGGAGGATACGAGGTCTCGGGCGCGAGCCTTCCGGGAGTGCCGATGGTCTTGATCGGGCAGAATCGGCGCATTGCCTGGGGCATGACGGCGCTCCTCGCCGACGTTCAGGATTTGTACCTCGAGACTCCGAATCCCGGAAACTCGCGCCAATACGCGGCGCCTGAGGGCTTCCGCGATATCGATGTCGTCTCCGAGACAATCACTGTCA
>DAISKN010000518.1:0-5263 GCA_036820975.1 Acidobacteriota bacterium
TGCGCGAGGAGGCCGACCGCGTCGGCGTGAGAGGCGTGGCGTTTCGTCCCTGCTTTCGGGGATTTTCGGACAGGCATTTTCGTCGATTCCTATTCCGGCGACTCGTTCCGATGGGTGAAGGGATATCTCCCCCCGAGTCCGGGCCACCGCCCGACACGAAACCGGCGCTACTTCCGTAGGCTCGGCGACACGATCCGCAGGCTCAGCAGGGAGCTATTAGTCTTCTCAAAAAATAACATCCGGGCCGGTTTCGTGTCAACCGGCTCAAGTTTTACTTTCGTTCTCGAGGATCTCCCGCGCCTTGTCGTAGTCGGATGGCGTATTCAGGTTCAGAAGGCAGCGTCCCGATGGATCGAACTTCGAGAGGTCCCGGTCGTCCAGGAAGCGGGCCCGCAGCGAGCTGGCGAATGAGGAGGCCGCGAGCTCGCGGCGCTCGAGGCGAGAGGCGAGGCGGTCCAGGCAGGAGACGCGGTAGAGGGCGCAGACGGCCACGGGCTCGCCCCCGGGACAGGGCACGACGGCCTCGAGCTCCGGCGACAGCGCCTCCAGCAGTCCGCGGAGGAACGCCGTCGTGACGAAGGGGAGATCGCAGGCGACCACCAGTACCCGGTCGGCCTCCGACGTAGCCAGGGCGGCGTGAATTCCCGAGAGCGGGCCCAGGCCGGGATAGAGGTCGGGTTGGGCGAGGAGCTGCGGGAGCGAGGGAATGGGCTCCCTGCCGATGAGGCGAAGGCGCGCCACGAGGGGCAGGAGGGCTTCGGAGATCGCCTGGACTACGGTAGAGCCCCGGAAGGGGAGCAGGAGCTTCTCCCGTCCCATCCGGCGGCTCTTGCCGCCGGCGAGGATCGCCCCTTCCACGGCCGCCCCGGGTTTGGGGGAGGAGGCGACGGTGATATACTCGTCCAAGCTCCGAAGTCTATGATATTGGCGCGCCTTTCGTTCGGGGGATCCCCGACGGCTTTGTCCCAGGGGCCACGCCTCCGCCCGGCGAAGGCGACTGGACCCCGATAGTCATGCTCGGCACCGCGGACGTACAAGTAGAACGGTTGTTCGTAACGAGCCTGCAGCGAGCACTCGAGGAGCACGCTCCCGAGGAGCTCGAGGTGTTCGCCCGATGGTTCGACCCCTCCGCCCGGAGGGCTCGATTTCACGTGGCCACGGTCATCGGCGCCGTGGGATACCTTCGCCGAAACCCCTCGCTCTACTTCAAGGTCATCGACGCGGCGGGGCGAACGGCCTCCGACCGCGCGTACCGCGATTTCTCCCAGATCGAGCGAAAGCTCCTCGAGACCCTTCCGAAGTTCGGCCGGGAGCGGCTGGTAAAGCACCTTCTCCACAGCGGTCTGCGCAGTATCCACAAGGACGCCCAGCTCTCGGTGAAGCGGGACGGGGAGAAGCTCCTGCTGACGGTGACGAACTCTCTCTTCTGCCACACGCCGGCCGAAGACGGCGGGCAGAAACGGTGTCACTTCTACGCGGCTCTCTTCGCGGGGCTGCTGGAGAAGACGGATATTCAATGCTACTCGGTCACCGAGTCGAGCTGCCGCGGCCAGGGGTCGGATACCTGCAGCTTCGAAGCGCTTCTGGAGCGGCATCAAGCCGCGTGAGCTCGGGAGATTCCGTGCGGATTCGAGTCCTGATCGTCGCCGTCCTGCTGAGCCTCTCGCTCGCCTCCGCCGCCGCGCCGCAGATGAGCGAGGCGGAAATGAGCGAGGCGCTCGATCGGATCGGCACTCTCCTCGGGCTTCCTCCAGTCTCGCCCGAGGAGCTGAAGGAGCGCGTGGCGGAGGTCGGAAAGCTCTCGTTCCAGAAGAACGTTCCGGTGAACTTCATGTCCCGGGAGGAGCTCGCGCGCTACATCCGGGAGCTTTTCGACGAGGAGTATCCCGTCGACTACGCGGAGCGGGAAGAGCGGATGCTCCGCGGTTTCGGTTTTCTCACCGAGGGACAGGACCTCCGGGCGACGCGCGAAAAGGTCCTGGGAGAGAACGTTGCCGGGTTCTACGACGAGCGACCCGGAGTGAAGAAGCTCTTCGCGATCTCGTCCGGGCAGAGCCTGAACCTAATGAACCAGCTCGTTCTCTCCCACGAGCTCCGGCACGCGATTCAGGACCAGCAGGTGGTCATCCGGGAGAAGCTCAAGGTCCAGAGCGACTACGACGATCGGCGGCTCGCCGCTCTCTGTCTCCTGGAGGGCGATGCCTCCATCCTGATGGAGCAGTACTTGAGCTCCGGGGCGACCTCGAATCAGCCGGAAGTCGCGAACCTCTTCACGATCTTCTCCCAGAGCCTGACGGGCGAGGAGATCGCGGCGATGTTCGCCGCCGGTCCCTCGCTGCGCGCCGCCCCGCCCGTCGTGCAGGAACAGCTCATCGCCCCCTATTTCGACGGGAGAAACCTCGCCGCCGCGATCTTCGCCAAAGGCGGCTTCGCGCTCCTGAACCAGAAGCTGGAGCGCCCGCCGCGCTCGATGGAGCAGGTGCTCCATCCGGAGAAGTACCTCGACCGCGTCGACGAGCCGATGGACGTGGCGCTCCCCGAGATCGGACGGGCCGTTCCGGACTTCGAGGGCACGCTCGGCGAGTTTCTGATTCGGGTCCTTCTGCGCGCGGGCCCGGCCGGAGAATCCGCCGCGGCGGCCGCCGCCGGGTGGGGAGGAGATCGCTATGCCGTCCTCGATGAGGGAGGCGGCTCGTACCGTCTGGTCTGGCGAAGCGTCTGGGACTCGGAATCCGATGCCCGGGAGTTCCACGCCGCGTTGAAGGCCTACGTCGACAAACGCTTCGCCGTGGAGGACCACTCCCTGACCCACTCGGGTCGCGAAGTGACGTTCGAACGGCGACGGTTCCGCTGAGCTTCAGCTGGCCTAACGGCTCAGCTTCTCCATCATCACCCGGCCCTCGCCTTCGAGCCTCAGGTTCATTCCGGCTCCGGATCCGGGAAGCATGAGCTCGGCCAGGGCTTCGTCCTCGACGATCGTCGGAGTGAGGTCTCCCGACCAGGAGATGATGCTCCCGGTCGAGACGTTCACCGGATAGGGCCTCTGGACGGCGAGCACGAGAGGGCTCGTGGCCACCGAGAGCGCGAGCATTCCCGTGCCCTGGATTACCAGCACGTGGAAAGCGCTCTTGCCTCCCTCCCGTTCGATGATGCCGTAACGTGGGGTGAGCGTTTCCTGACAGGCGAGGAGGTGAGAAGGCTCGACGTAGATCTCGTCGTCATCGATCGCGAGCACGGTGATCTCCCTCTGCCGGTCCGTCAGGAGAAGCTTCCCGGTTCCGCTCACGATCACCAGGGGAGGAACCGTTTCCTGACGCTGGGGCTTCACCCAGAACGTAAGGTTTCCGCTGTAGCTGTAGATGGTGCCCTGCTTGATGAACACCTTGCCCGAGAAGTTGACCTCCATCAGGTTCTCCTCGAGGTAGCGGAACAAGTCCTCGCGCCGCCGCCCCCGGGCGTAAACGTGCGGCTCGCCGGCGGCGGGTGTCGACCCCCAGTTGAGCCCGTGAACGACGCTTTGCCGCTCACCGGGACCCGCGGAGAGCGACTCCACCGGGGAAATGATGACGGGCCGGCCGCGCTCGGGCTCCCGGAAGAACAGTTCCGCGCTCGCGTTCGATGGCTCCTTCCGGCGCGCCATCTCGGCCAGGGACTCGTCCTGCACGAGGGGCTCGCTCAATCGGATTCGCGTCGTCTCGGCTCCGATCGGCTTCGAGGGAGGCGGGATGGTGTCTTCGCCCGGCGTCCGCAGGGACTTGGCTTCATCGGCGAGTGCGCTCCGTTCGTCCACGCTGAGCACCGTCTCCTGCGTGTCCGACGTGGTGACGGCGCGCTCCACCAGCTCCTCCAGAGAGGCTTCGGCATGAGGGGGAGGCGGGCCCGCGGCGGGCTCGGTCGCCACCGGCCGGTCGACGAAGAGACCCTTCTGAATCGCCGAAAGGATGCGCCTCCGATCGATGGTATCGACGTTCACCTTCTCGACCGGTAGATCGGGCGAGGTCTTCTCCCCCTCGGAGGTGTGCGCGAGCGTGGGCCGCGTGTCCTCCGGGCTCGGTGTCGGCAGGGCGAAATCCTCCCCGTTGTCGCGGTCCGAGGGGCGCTCCCGGTCGATCTTCTCCTGAACCCGCTTGACCATGATGTTCGCGCCGGCCTTCCGGTACTGGAAGATCGCGTTGTAGTACTGCTTCTTCTTCTCGTAGATGTTGCCGAGATAGAAATGGGCCTTCTGGTTGTCGGGCTTCAGCTCGAGCGCCCGGAGGAACGTAGCTTCCGCCCGGTCGAGGTCCGCGAGCTTGAAGCAGACGAGTCCGAGATTGAAGAAGAGGGTCGAGGATTCGGGGTTGAGCTCGATGAGCCTGCGGTAGACGGTATCGGCTTCCCGGAATTTCTCCTGTTTGAAATAAGCGAGCCCGAGCAGGTTCAAGACGGTGTCGTCGCTCGGGCGCAGCCGCCGGGCCTCCTCCAGCTCCTCGGCGGCGTCGCCGAAATTGCGGGCGTCGAAGTGCTCGCGGCCCCGGTTGAGGTGAACGAGAAAGAGACCCTGGTCGAACGGGGTGGAGGACTGGTTCGCCATAAACCGATCGCCAAATACTAACCCAAAGCCGGTCTCAATCGCCGTTCGGAGTGTAAGACAAGGGGGATACGGGGACGGAGGAGATATCGAGATATTTCTTATCCCCTTGTCTCCACAATCCCCTATCCCCCTTCTGACAACAGGGTCCGCTAGGGCGAGAGAACGTCATAAGGATAAGTTTCGGGTCTCTGGCGGGTGATGATGACCGTTCCCTCGGCGTCGACGTACCGGTAGTACACGAGCTCCGCGGATTGCACCGGCGGCGCGGCAACGCTCGCGGCCGCTGGAGCGGGTGGTGGGGGAGACGCGGCCATCCCCCGGGAGGCGGCGGCTCGACGCGCCAGGTCGGCGAGAGGCGAGAGCCCGGTGCGGACCGAGCCGTTGTCCTTCGCCGTGGCCGGCCTACCGGAGCTCACCTGGGTCTTTCCGCCGGGCCCTTCGATACTGTAGACGCGATCTCCCCGAACGATTTGTATCTTCGAGCCCACGCCGTAGATCGCGAGCACTTTCCTCACGTAATTGCGGGTCTCGGGATAGGGCGGGATGGCCCGGTACTTCCGGACGGGGGTGGGGCCGGCGTTGTAGGCCGCGAGTGCGAGGCTCAAATCGTCGAACTCATCGATGAGGTCGCGAAGGTGGGCGGTGCCGGCGCGGATGTTCTGCCAGGGGTCGTAGGCGTTCACGACCCCG
>DAISKN010000519.1:0-5259 GCA_036820975.1 Acidobacteriota bacterium
ACCGGCAAGGCGGCGGGGATTCCCGACGGGGTCTGGAACACCGTGCATGGATTCGGCGAGGTCGCGGGGAAAGCTCTGACGGAGCATCCGGCGATCCGGGCCGTCGCCTTCGTGGGCGAGACGACAACCGGAAGGCGCATCATGGCCCAGGGCGCTCCGACTCTGAAGCGCGTCCACTTCGAGCTCGGCGGGAAGAACCCGGTCCTCGTCTTCGAGGATGCCGACCTCGATCGCGCGCTCGACGCCGTGGTCTTCATGATCTACAGCCTCAATGGAGAGCGCTGCACTTCGTCGAGCCGCCTCCTTCTCGCGCGCTCTCTTCAGGATTCCTTTCTCCCCGCTCTCGAGAAGCGCGTCCGCGATCTTCGCGTGGGACATCCTCTGGACCCGGACACCGACGTGGGCCCGCTCGTCTCCCGCGAGCATCTCGAGAAAGTGACGAGCTACGTCTCCGCCGCGCTGGAGGAGAAGGCCGAGGTCGCCGCCGGGGGAGAGCGCATCGCGGAGCTCGGCTCCGGAAACTACGTCCGGCCCATGCTCTTCACCGGCGCGGCCCGGAGCATGCGAATCGCGAAAGAAGAGATCTTCGGTCCGGTGCTCACGGTGATTCCCTTCGACAGCGAGGAGGAGGCGGTCGCGATCGCGAACGACACCGACTACGGCCTCGCCGCCTACCTCTGGACGAAAGACGCGGGCCGGGCGCTCCGCGTCTCCCAGGCGATCGAGGCGGGGATGGTCTGGGTGAACTCCGAGAACAACCGCAACCTCCCCTCCCCCTTCGGCGGGATGAAGAACAGCGGAATCGGCCGGGACGGCGGAGACTACAGCTTCGATTTCTACATGGAGACCAAGAACGTCTGCATCGCGCACGGGACGCACGCGATACCCAGACTCGGGAGACCCCCTCATGGGTGAGGTAGCGCTCGCCGCCAAGATCACACACGTGCCGTCCATGTACCTCTCGGAGCTCCCGGGGCCGCACCAGGGGTGCCGGAAAGCGGCCATCGACGGCCACATCGAGCTCGGCCGAAGGGCCCGGGAGCGCGGAGTCGATACCCTCGTCATCTTCGACGTGCATTGGCTCGTGAACAGCGGCTACCACGTCAACTGCTGCGAGAAATTCCAGGGCATCTACAGCAGCAACGAGCTCCCGCACTTCGTGAAGGACATGGAGTACGACTACGACGGGAACCCTGCGCTCGGGGAGCTCATCGCCGAAAGAGCCAACGCCCGCGGGATCAAGACCCGGGCCCACCAGGTGCAGAGCCTCGGCCTGGAGTACGGTACGCTCGTCCCCTGCCGCTACATGAACGCCGACCGCCGGTTCAAGGTGGTCTCGGTCGCCGCCTGGTGCGCCTGGCACCGTCTCGAGGACTCCAGGGTCTTCGGCGAAGCGGTGCGCGAAGCGATCGAGAAGAGCTCGAGCCGGGCGGCGATTCTCGCGAGCGGCTCGCTCTCCCATCGCTTCAACGACAACTCGAACGCCGAGGAGAAGATCTTCGACATCAGCAACGAGTTCTTCCGTCAGGTGGACCTCCGGGTCCTCGAGCTCTGGCAAAGGGGGGAGTGGAAGACGTTCACCGACATGTTCGCCGAGTACGCCTCCCGGTGCGTCGGTGAAGGCGGCATGCACGATACCGCCATGCTCCTCGGCGCTCTCGGCTGGGACCGATACCAGGGGAAGGTCGACATCGTCTCGCCGTACTTTCCGAGCTCGGGCACGGGCCAGGTAAACGCCGAGTTTCCCATAGCACCCTGATGCCCCATTTCATTCTCGAGTACTCGCGAAACCTCGAGCCGGAGCTCGACGTCGACCGGCTCTTTCGCACGCTGCGCTCGGCCGCCCTCGAAACCGGAATCTTTCCCCCGGGAGGGATCCGCTTCCGCGCCTATCCGTGCGATACCTACCTCGTAGCGGACGGTGATCCAGGGAATGGATTCGTGCACCTGACGCTGAAGCTCGGCCACGGTCGGCCTATCGAAGTGAAGCGGAACGCGGGCGAGAAGCTCTTCGCCGCGCTCACCGAGCAGTTGAATCCGATCTTCGAGAAGCGGCCGCTCGCGATCTCCTTCGAGATGCGGGAGCTCGACCCCGAGCTCAGCTTCAAGAAGAACAACCTTCATCAACGATCCACGAACCCGTGACACCGCCCTTTCGCGCCGAGCACATTGGAAGCCTTCTGCGCCCGCCAGAGCTCCGAGCCGCGCGCCAGGGCGCTCTCGCCGAGGAGGCCCTCCGGGAGATCGAGGACCGGCTCATCGACGAGGCCATACTCGGTCAAGAGCGAGTCGGCCTCGAGTCCATCACCGACGGCGAGTTCCGCCGCTCGATCTACTTCGGTCATTTCGCCCGGGCGGTCGACGGATTCACCGAGATGGAGGCGCCGTCGGTCTTCAAGGGCGGGGACGGCCGGGAGGTTCGCTACACGACACCGGTGGTCACGGGAAAGCTCGCGCGAACGCGCGGGATCGCGACCGAGGAGCTCGCCTACGTCCGAAAGCGCACGAAGCGGACGCCGAAGGTCACCCTTCCGAGCCCGGAGTCCCAGCACTTCTTCCGCTTCCGCGAAGGAGTCTCCGACTCCGTGTATCCCGACCTCGACCGGTTCTTCGACGACGTGGCCCGCGTCTATCGGGAAGAGCTCGAGGATCTCGCGGAGCGAGGCGCGAGCTACGTCCAGCTCGATTGCGTCGCCATCCCCCTCCTCTGCGACCCGAAGCACCGCGAGTCCTTCCGCGCACGGGGCTACGAACCCGAGGCGTTCGTCCCGCGCTACGTCGATCTCTTCAACCGGGCGGTAGGATCGAGGCCTCCCGGGCTGACTCTCGGGGTCCACTTCTGCCGGGGGAACAACCAGGGAAAGTGGCTCGGCGAGGGCGGATACGATGCGGTGGCCGAAGAGGTGTTCCGCCGCCTGGACGCCGACGCGCTGTTCCTCGAGTACGACTCCGAGCGGGCGGGAGGATTCTCTCCGCTCCGGCACGTCTCCTCTGACAAGCACGTGGTCCTCGGGCTCGTTAGCACGAAGACTCCGGTGCTCGAGTCCGAGGACGAGCTGATGCGAAGAGTCGAGGAAGCGAGCCGTTTCGTCCCGCTGGAGCGCCTCGCTCTGAGCCCTCAATGCGGCTTCGCCAGCACCGAGGCGGGAAACCCGCTCACCCCCGACGACCAGTGGAGGAAGCTTGCGCTCGTCGTTCGCACCGCGGAGCGGATCTGGCACTGAACGGAGGATTCGATGAAGCTCCCGATCGCAATCGCGTTCGTTGCCCTGGCGCTACCCGCGCTCGGCCAGGATCTCGTGCTCCAGAACGCCACCGTCATCGACGGAACCGGCTCGCCCCCGCGTGAGGGCGTCACCGTCGTCGTCCGCGGCGGCCGCATCGTGAGCCTCGGTGCTTCGGGGGCGTCTTCTCCCGGCACCCGGACGATCGATCTGAAGGGCCGCTTTCTCCTTCCGGGCCTCATCGACGCCCACGCCCACATTCTGGATCCCGCCTCCGCTCTCCGAGCCCTCCAGTCGGGAGTGACGACCGCGAGGGTTCTCGGAGACGAATACCTTCAGGCGCTCGGAACGCGGGATCTCATCCGGAGCGGGCACCTCGAGGGACCGGAGCTTCTCTGTTCCGGCGGCCACGTCCGGCCGGGGCTCGGGACGCCCTTCATGGTCACGTTCCCCCAGTTCGGACGCTACCTCCGCGAGAAGCTCTCCGGCGCCGAGAACGTCTCCGCGGTGGTCCGCGCGCTCCTCGAGCGCGGAGTCGACGTCATCAAGGTCGGAGCGAGCGAGAGGGCAGGGCTCGCGGCCACCGACCCGCGGCGCCAGGAGCTGAACGAAGAGGAGATCCGGGCCGCTGTTCGCGAGGCGGCGCGCGACGGAAAATTCGTCGCCGCCCATGCCCATGACGAGGCGGGCGCCGAAGGGGCGGTGCGCGGCGGAGTGAGAAGCATCGAGCACGGCACGTACCTGAACGACCGGACTCTGGCTCTGATGAAGACCCAGGGGACGTTCCTCGTGCCGACCCTCGCGGTCATGAGCCCGATGGCGGATCCGCAGACGGACGCCGCCGAGGACATCTCGCTCCGCATCCGCACCTGGCACATGCAGCCGGCGCTTCGCGAGGTCGTCCGCAAGGCCCACGGCATGGGAATCCCCATCGCCGCCGCCACCGACGGAAGCTACGGCGACGGAGACGACACCGCGCGGGTGCGCGTCCAGCACGACGTGGAGCAGATGGTCGAGGTCGGCCTGACGCCGCTCCAGGCCTTGAGCGCGGCGACGCTGAACGGGGCGCGGGTCCTCGGCATCGAGGATCGAACGGGGACGATTGCCGTCGATCGGGAGGCGGATCTCATCGTCATCGATCGCAATCCGCTCGAAGATCTCCGGGCGCTCTTCGAGCCGCTCCTCGTGGTAACGAACGGACGGGTCGCGGTCGATCGGCTCTACCCCAGTCCCTACGCCGGGCGATGACGGCGTCTCTCGCGCTCCTCGCCGCGGTCCTCGTCGCCATTCCGCAGACGTCCGGGATCTCGGTGCGCCTTCAGGCCGTGAGCGCGCCCGGAAACGGCGTCGTCTGGGTGAGCGGCCTCGCGGGAACCTTCGGGCGCTCTCTCGATTCCGGAGCGTCGTGGCAGACGGGGGTGGTTCCAGGCGGCGAGAAGCTCGAGCTCCGCGATATCCACGCCGTCGACGGGTCCACCGCATACGCGCTCAGCTCGGGGACCGGTGAGCAGTCGCGCATCTTCAAGACGACGGACGGAGGCGCGAGCTGGAGCCTTTCGCTCGAAAACCCCGACTCCGAGGGATTCTTCGATTGTTTCGACTTCTGGGACGAAGACCACGGCCTGCTCTACGGGGATTCGATCGGAGGGAGGCTCGTCCTCTTCGAGACGTCGGACGGAACGACATGGACGCGGCTTCCCGCGGAGCGGCTCCCCGAGGCGCGGCCGGGAGAGGGCGGGTTCGCGGCGAGCGGCACCTGCCTCGTCACCGTGGGCGAGTCGACGGCGTACGTCGGAACCGGCGCCGGGTCATCGCGCGTCCTGCGCACGCGGGATCGGGGTCGAAGCTGGGAAGCATTCGAGACTCCGATCGTGAGCGCGGCCGCGACGGCGGGAATCACTTCGGTCTCGTTCTGGAACGAAGAAACCGGAATCGCCGGCGGCGGCGACATCGCGGCGCCCGACGAAAGGCAGAACAACGTCGCTGTTCTGTCCGGCGGAGGCCGAGACGCTCGCCTCGCGGCGCCGCCGTCGTT
>DAISKN010000520.1:0-5258 GCA_036820975.1 Acidobacteriota bacterium
ACATGGCGCCTCCCACCGAGCTGGGGCTCGAATGGGACCCCGAGAAGTTCGGCGTCTGATGGCGAAGACCTTCGTTCCCGCCGACTACCAGCTCCCGCTCCCCGTGAGCGAGCTGATCTCGACGTCGAAGCCCGGCGAGGAAGCGGTGCCCATGGACGTCCTCTTCGTAGGGGCGGGGCCCGCGGGCCTCGCGGGGGCGATCGAGCTCGCGCGGCTGGTCAAGAACGACCCGTCCCTCGGCGCGATCGAGATCGGCGTCCTCGAGAAGTCGGAGGAGCTCGGGCAGCATTGCCTCTCGGGCGCGGTGGTGAATCCCGTCTCGTTTCGCGAGCTCTTTCCCGAGCTGAAGGACGAGGACTTCCCGTTCCGCACGCCGGTCGATCGCGAGCGCGTCTACTTCGTCACCGAGTCCTCCGCGCTGCACCTCCCTACCCCGCCGACGATGGCGAACCATGGCAACTACGTGGCGTCCATCAGCGAGATCGTCCGATGGCTCGGGACCAGGGCCACGGACCTGGGAGTGAACGTCTTCACCGGGTTTCCCGCGGACTCGCTCCTCGTCGATGAGCAGCGGGTCGTGGGCGTGCGCACCACCCCCGCGGGGCTAACCCGCGAGGGAAAACCGGGAGCGGCATACGCGCCGCCGACGGACGTCACCGCGAAGGTCACGGTACTCGCGGAGGGAACGCGCGGACCGCTCACCCAGGCTTATCTGAGCTGGCAGAAAATCCCCTCGCCCAATCCTCAGATATTCGCCCTCGGCGTGAAAGAGCTCTGGGAAGTGAAAAGGCCGCTCGACGCCGTGATTCATACGCTCGGATGGCCGCTTCCTCGATCTGCCTTCGGCGGGAGCTTCTTCTATCCTCTGGCGACGAACCTGGCCGCGATCGGAATCGTCGTCGGCCTGGACTACCGCGAGTCGTCCCTGGACGCGCACGGCCTGCTGCAGGAGCTCAAGACCCACCCGCTGTTCCGACCGTACCTCGAGGGAGGAGAGATGGTCGAGTGGGGCGCGAAAACGATACCCGAGGGCGGGTACTACTCGCTACCGGAGAGGCTGTCGGGCGACGGCCTTCTCATGGCGGGCGACGCCGCGGGATTCGTCGACGTCCCCTCGCTCAAGGGAATCCACTACGCGATGAAGTCCGGGATCCTCGCCGCCCGGAGCGTCTATGAGGTGCTGAAGAAGAACGACACGTCGAAGGCCGCGCTCGCGTCCTACGATTCGGCCATCCGGAAGAGCTTCATTCGCGACGACCTCTATCGCACCCGCAACATGCGGCTCGCGTTCAAATCCGGCTTCTATGCCGGGGGAATCAAGGCCGGTCTCATGACGGTGAGCCGCGGAGCTCTGTTCGGGTCCAGGATTCCGATCGAAGAGGACGCCCGCGAGCCGAAGACGATCACGCACCCGAAGGAGAGGAAAGCGGACGGAAAGCTGGAGGTCTCGAAGCTCGACGGGGTCTTCCGTTCGGGAAACAACACCCGGGACGACGCTCCGAGCCACCTCCTCGTAAAAGAAAACCTCCCTCCGGAGGTCCAGAAGCTCTACGTGGATATGTGCCCGGCGGGGGTCTACGAGCAGCAGAACGGGAAGCTCGTGGTGAACGCCTCGAACTGCGTCGACTGCAAGGCCGCCGACGTGCTCGGCCCGCGTTGGAGGCCGCGCGAGGGCGGCGCCGGAACGAAGTACAAGAGGATGTGAAGGCGAAGAACATGCGTCCTCCACTGCCGCTTCTCCTGCTCGTCGCCGCCTGCGCTCCCGAGAATCGCGCGGTCGAAACGACCTCGGCGCCCCCGCCGGTCCTCACCTTCGAGATGCAGTCCCGGGAAATGACGTACGAGGACTGCGTCGCCGGGAGCGAAGGCTGCGCCTACATCCGCCTCGACTACCCCACCGTCGTCGAAGCTCCCGTGGGGGCGAGCGTCGAGGCCGTGACCTCCGCCATAAACGCTTTCCTCGAGGCCCCGCTGCATCAAGACGAGCCGCCCGCGAGCGTGAACGCGCTCATGGCGCGATTCCTCTCGGACTATTCCGCGTTCAAGGCCTCCGAGCCCACGTCGGCGCAACGCTGGTTTCTCGAGCGGAAGGCGTTCGTTCTGAGGAGCACGCCGAATCTCTTGAGTCTCAGCTTCTCGGAGCGCTCCTATCTCGGAGGGGCTGACGGGATGGCGACGGTCCATTACGTCAACCTCGACCCCGTGACCGGCGCCCGGAAGATCCTGACCGACCTTCTCGCGGAAGGAGCTCTCCTCGATGCCGTCGCTTTCGCGGAGGCGCGCTTCCGCGAGGTGCGGAGCATCCCCGAGGGGACGACGCTGAAGGACGCCGGGTTCACCTTCGAGAACGACACCTTCGTCCTCTCCGACAACTTCGCGTTGCGCGACGACGGGCTCGCCTTCTACTACAACCCCTACGACGTCGCCCCCTACGCGATGGGAGCGACGGAAATCGTGCTGAGCCCCGACGAAGTCCGGACCCTGTTGAGGCCCGAGTACGCCCTCACCGCAGTCACCTCCCCTTAGTTACGGCCTCGGTCCACTGGCAAATGGGAGGAACGTTCCCTCTTGCCCTTTGTATTTTCCGCTCTTAACCAGAATTTGTAGAAGGCCCTGAAAATGACGGCCGGTTAAAGAAAGAGGGCAAGGCCCCTCGTGGTAAATCTCTTTTCCTCAATGGCAATGGGGAAGGGCGGCCCGAAGGGCGATGCCCGAAGAGATCATATGCCGAACTCTGCGGCTGGATGGGTACGAAGTCTTCGAGACTGAGTTCGACGAGAGCGAGATGAGAGTAACGCTCCGGATTCGCCAGAACCCGAAAGACCCCTTCCACACCTGTGGTGGGTGCGGCTAATGTGCCAGGAGAGCCGAAGATGTGGGATCACCTCAGTTTCGTCATCAAACCCTCAAACGGATGGGCAAGCGCTAATGGACGACACATCCGGTCGAATGATCCGAGCCGGCAGCGAGGATAAGTCGAATAGAGAAACTTCGGAGAAGCACTCACGGCCCGTCAGCAACGAAAGGAAACCGCGAAGCTGCGTTCGGCGGCCGCCTCGCCTTCATGCCGACCGCGGACAAGAACCTCCAGGATCATCTGGCCGGACTTGCCACCGGCTACCACCGGCAGCGTCAACAATCGATCACGGAGGAGCTCCTCGACATCGGGGGCAGTTCCTCGTTCAACCCCGGCGGTGAGGCATCTCTCCCCGACACGCTCCTCCCGTTCAACCGGAGACTAAATCTTCGCGACAACGACCCGCGAGGGTTGGCCGGCGGAGCGCTACTTCAGTGTGCCGGAACTCGGCCGAGGCAGAACCAGTACCGGTGCCGCACCGGCACTTCACGATTTCCATTCCCAATTCCTCGTGACAGAAACAGGCAAGGCGGCGGAGTCCGCTGGCGCCCTCTGAGCGAATGGCTCTCACGCGTGGCAGAGCGCTCGCCGATCCACGGGCATCGAATCGGCGAGCGCCCCAAACGCCTATCCTACTCTTTCCAGTAGGGATCGTAGCCGTAGTACTTGTAAATGTCGTGACCCCAGGTCCTGTCTGCAAAGTCCGGCCACTTGGCGTCCTTGTCAAACCCTGGAGCGGCCTCCAGCTTCTCCTTGTCCACATTGAAGATGAGCTTGTTCTCGGTGTTGGAGAACTCGAACGCCGTCCAAGGCACGGCAAAAAGCTTGTTCCCCATGCCGACGAAGCCGCCGAACGAGAGAACCGCGTAAGCCACACGACCCTCCTTGGCGTCGATAACCAATTCATGGATCTTGCCAAGACTCTCATTCTGGCGATTGACTACTCCCTCTCCGATGATCTTCGATGCCGAAACGACACCGTACTTCTCCTGTGCCTTCCTTGTCGATATTTCCATTACCATACTCCTTCTCGTTTACCTTCTGCGGGCCATTGCTAGACTTGTTCTTGCAGCAAGATGTGTGCCGCCGACGCAGTCCTCTTGTAAGTCTAAATACGCGCGATCTGTTGACAGAGGCGGCAGGAAACAATGACGTCTGAGTGGTACGAAGACGGTGGCAATTCGAGCCGTCTCCACACCCCTCTTTCTACAAATTGCCCCGTCGTGCTCGCCGCCCCAGCTCCGTTCGGCGCGCGCCCGCGTTTCGAATGGTCGAAACGCCGGGTGTCTTCTTCGACTCCGTTGCTGGCATGACCTGTGCCCCAAAGAAGCACGGGCCCGCCTCAGGGCAGTCGAGCCGAGATAAATGTCATGAGGCTTGGGCCTCATTGGAGTAGCGAGGAACGGATGGACTATAGGAACGGGACTGCCGTCGACACCTACGGGTGCATACATGTACGCACCCTCAACTCAATCGAGCCCGAAAGGCTGGCCCAAGCGTACCTCAGACTCTGCCGCGCTCTTTGACGAGGTCCGGAGAGCCTCGCGGACGTCGCACACGGCGCCGCCTACCACGACCAGGCGCACTTCATCAAGGAGTGTCGGGCGTTCTCCGGGCTCACTCCGGGTGAGCTGGCGCGCCGGCTGGATGTCTCGTTCATGGAGCTTCCGGGAGCTTGACGGTTTCTTACAATCCTCGCTCCGAGGCCTTCGCTTGGAGTCAGGAGCAAGGAGAACACGATATGGTCACCTGGCTGTCATGGCTCGCGGCGCTGGACTTCTTCCAGGCATCCTCCAACGAGACGGTGGATTGGAAGGAGCTCGGAAGGTTCGTCGGCTCATGGGAAGGGCAGGAAGCTATATCGAGAACAACTTTCTTCCTCTTTGCGCCTTTGCGCATTTGCGTTTCTTCTTATCCTCCCGGCCTTTGGTTGGCCACTGGTCGTCGCCAGGCTGGAGGTAGGGATGAGAAGAGGGAACGCAAAGCCGCAAAGACGCAAAGGCGCGAAGAAGAGAATCAATCGAATCAAGGGGGATTCGTGGACAGGAGGATTGGGAGATGAAGACCGACTCCTGCTAATTCCCTTTTCTTCTTCCCTTTGCGCCCTTGCCCCTTTGCGTCTTTGCGTTCTTCCCCGATG
Source organism: Acidobacteriota bacterium (assembly GCA_036820975.1). Lineage (GTDB taxonomy): Bacteria > Acidobacteriota > Vicinamibacteria > Marinacidobacterales > SMYC01 > DAISKN01. The sequence continues at coordinate 4,998 of DAISKN010000520.1, forward strand.
CTCAGACGGGGACCACCTGCCCGCCGCACCGGGAACAGTGCGGCCGCCTTCGGCCCACCCGCCCGATCCATTCGCAGGATGGGCAGCGTCCTTCGAAGTAGCCCTGTGTCATGTCTTCGAGGAGAGGCTTGTGGTGGAGGTAGTGGAGCACGACTTTCTTGTAGTTCTTGAGGGCGTCCGCCGACGTGAGGTCGCGGTCGATCTCGATGCCCATCGCGTCTTCGGTGTCCCGTCCCATGCTGATGAGGACGCGGCGCACCG
>DAISKN010000521.1:0-5243 GCA_036820975.1 Acidobacteriota bacterium
ATCGTGGGATTCGGGACGGCTGTTCGGGATCGCCCGGCTCACCCGGCGCACCGATTCGCGAAAGTACAAGCGATCGAACCATGCGTCGGGGAGGAGCCGCCGCAGCGCCACCAGGAGCTTCGGTCTCCACCCCACGACGTAACGCCGTCGGGGGCGCCGCGCGGTCAGAGCGCGATGAACGGTTCTCGCGACGTCCTCGGCGGTGATGCGACCCGTCTCCAGGATCTCGTCGACCAGGGCCTCGTGCCGGGAGAACCAGACACGGTAGGGGCTGGCGGGATCCAGCGCCGCCTTCGCCCTGCCCCGATGCACGGTGAAATGGGGGGTGGCGACCAGGCCGGGCTCGAGGATCGAGACCTCCACACCGAAGGCCGCGGTTTCGAGTGCGAGCGACTCCGAGAATCCCTCCAGCGCGAACTTTCCCGCGCAGTAGCCGCTGAGCGTCATGGCGGCGATGCGGCCGCCCGCGGAGCTCATCATCACGATGCGGCCGGCACGTTGAGCGCGCATGTGAGGAAGAACGGCGCGAGTCAGGTTGAGGACGCCGAAAAAGTTCACGTCGAAGGCGCTTCGGATCTCCTCCTCGGACAGATCCTCGAAGAAACCCCGTAGGCCGACGCCGGCGCTGTTGACTACTGCGAAGATGGCGCCGCTCTCCGCGACGACGGTAGAGACCGCGTTCGCGACCGACTCCGCGCGAGTCACGTCGGCATCGAGGACCCGCACCTCGACGCCGTGCTCGAGCGCGGCTCTTTCGAGATCCTCACGCTGGCCGGCCTGAACCGTCCCATACACGCGAAAGCCCCGCTCGGCGAGCAGGAGCGCCGTGCTCCGGCCAAAGCCGGTGCCAGCGCCGGTGACGAGAACGCTCCGTCTCATGGGGCGACGGGCGCCTCGACCTGAGGTGTGGGAAGGGTCAAATTGTCGGCTTCGATTTTCGGCATAGCGGCTCCGCGCCCGTTGTTGATTGCTCGTGAAGTTGCTCTCCCGCACCTGACTTTCAGGGCGGAGGTGACCCCGTGGGAAGCGCCGCAGCCGCGTTTCCGCTCGATTGTCCCGCTCAGCACTGCCGGCGAGTCAAGCAGAGAACGTCAATGATTCCTGCAGGTGTTGCCCCGCGGTGCCTCGTTTCTCCCCCCCACCTTTTCTTCAAGACTTCCATGGAAAAGACTGAAAAATCTGAGACCCGAAGGGCTATCACCCACGAGTCATCGCCCGGCGGCCCGCGACCTTTCTCGCCGAACCCCGGGTTCCTTCAGCCCTTACCACGCCATTCGCACCAAGGGCATCCCATCATGGCTGTTGGGAGGAGCCATCGCCCGGAGTATTTGTATCTTAGCCAATGGATTCAAGTCAAGTGAAAACCCGGTTACTGCATACAGCATCACGGTTTGCTTACATTCGCGTCCAGCTGCTCGGGACTTCGGCAACGGCTTTTCCCTCCATTCGACCGATGAAAAAACCGTCCTGACCTCGGCGGCCGAAAGACGCTTCACCCGCGCCGTCGACGGTAGAGGGGGCCAGACTCCCGATACGCATCGATACCCCGCGCCACGCCGCGTCGGGCGGAGCTGAATTCCAGGCCCTTCCCTCGAATCGCTCCCTCCGAGCCCTCCCAGAGGGAATCTCCGCCGGCAGCCTGCGTGGACCCGCAACAAGTTTCGCGTTGGGACGGCGGAAGCTTATGAAGCCGTGCACAGAAGATCAATGATTTTCACTATTCAGTTTTGAAGAGGACTGCAGAATCGGATTGAAAGATAGGAACCACTATCGTCACCCGAGAGCCATCGAGCCGCGAGGATCCGTTGCGCGGCGACGCTCGCTTGCGTTAACGTCGGTCGATGCGAATCGAGGGGAGACGGTTCCCGCTCGCGCGAGGTGAAGAATGAATCGAATCCGAAGCTGGGGCGCTCCCCTGTGGTCCGTGACCCTGGTAGTGTTTCTGGTGGCGACCGACGGAGCGGCCGCCGCCGAGCGCTGGAGTCCGCTCGAAGTGGCGGCGCTGCTGCAGAGGCGCCTGGATCTCTCCCCACAGCAGGTGAAAGATCTCCAGCCGGCGATTGAAGCCTACTCCCGCTCGGTGAGCCGCGCCGTCGAGAGCCGCCGCGGCAACGGGGTCGAGGGCTGGTCCACTCTTCTCGACGATCTCGACTCGTACTACCAAGAGCTCGAGTCGAGGCTCTCCGGTGTTCTCACCCCCGCGCAGATGGCCGAGCTCGAGGAGGTCAAGGACGAGGTCCGGACCGAGGTCTCCGCCCATCTCGAGGAGCGGGCTTTCTCCGGTCTCGCCGAGCGGCTCCATCTCTCGGAGGCCGAGCGGGAGCGGGTGCTCACCGTGTACCAGGAAGACTGGAGGCGCAAGCGGGCGCTCGTCGAGAAGTACCGCGGACAGAGGGGCAGGTCGGTCTCCCGGGACGTGGGTCGCGAGCTCAAGGCCATTCACGAGGACACCGAGCGCGAGCTCCAGACCATCCTGACTCCTCAGCAAATGAGCGATTATCGCGACTACCGGGAAGAACAGCGCAAGAAGATCATCGACAACCTCCAGAAGAGACGCAAACAGAAATGAAAACAGGGCCGGACCCGGTTATCGTCGTCTCCGGCCTCCCGCGGTCGGGCACATCCATGGCGATGCAGATGCTGGCCGCGACGCAGATCCCGATCGTCACCGACGGCGTGCGCGAGCCGGGAGAGGACAACCCGCGCGGCTACTTCGAGTACGAGCCCGTCAAGGCTCTTCACAAAGAGGGAGAGGACCGCGCCTGGCTGGAACAGGCGAGAGGCAAGGCGGTCAAGATCATCTCGTTCTTTCTCAAGGATCTGCCTCGCTCGAACAACTACAAGGTGATTTTCATGCGGCGGGACCTCGAGGAAGTCCTCTCTTCACAGCGGCGGATGCTCGAACGGCGCGGCGAGCCCGCCGGCGGTGATGAACGGATGTACGAGATCCTGGAGAACCATCTCGCCGAGGTCGACCGGCTGGTGAGCGTGTCGACCCACTTCGAGATTCTGAACGTAGGCTATGGCGATGTGATTGGAAACCCCCGGGAACAGGCGCGGCGAATCCGGGATTTCCTCGGGCTGGACCTTGACGTCGAGAAGATGGCGAGCGCCGTCGACTTGAGTCTCTACCGCAATCGGACCTGACGCCGTCGGGACTTCGAGTAAAGACGCGCGGCGAGGAGTCCGGCGGCGAGAAGAGTCGCCGTTCCCGGCTCGGGTACCACCGCCTGGGTCCGATAGGTCACTTGAAAAGTCGAGGACCTCACCCGGATCTTGTCCCCTTGCGCCTCGGCGATGGGCCCGGGCCCCGTCGGCGTGATGGTGACCCGCACGCGGTCGTTCTCGAGCAGAAGCGCGATGAGCGCGGTATCGCCGGTGCTGAACTCGAACGTGGTCTCCTTCAACGGATGTCCGGGAGTCAGGTATCCGATGAAGTTGCCGTCGACGTCGACCGGATCGTCGGGGGTCCCGATTCCGAAGAGCAGCTCGAAGAAATCCGGCGGAAATCCGGGCGGAGGCGTGGGGCTCACGCTCGAGGCGAGGATTTCCAGCGAAGCGAGCACGAAAGAATCGACCGTTCCCACGGAATGGAAGACGTGGGAGTAAGTGATGGGCTCCCTCACCCAGCGGCCGAAGCTCGCACTCACCCCGTTCTGCACGATGATGTTGATATTGCCGTCCTCGACTTCGGGTGGCGATCCATCGCCGAGCGTCCTGGTCCTCTGAAGGTTCTGGATGACGTCGACGAAGACGAGTGGGTCGTTCAGGTCCAGGAGAATCTCTTCGTAAGTGACCAACCCCGCGTGAAGGGGCGTCGTCGCCATCAACGATAGCAGTGCGCCCAGGAGCGCTCGCGAAATCCATCGACCTCTGACCCTGTTGCAGTTGGGAACCATCCCGTTGTACTCCCTGTTGTTGGTGCTTTTTCCGCGGGATCGGGTATGCAAGAACCGTGCGATGCGGCTCCAACCGTCGAAAGCATCCTACTGCAAGACGATAGACCGGCGTCCTCTCGAGATGGCCTGCACGATGTCGTAAGCCCAGCCGACGCCCTCGCTCTTCGATTTCTACACAACTCCTTCGAGCACCGTGACTTCACCCCGACGAAGAGCTGTCAGATCCGCCGACACCTCCAGGTCCGTCTCCCGCGTTCTTGACAGCTCTTCGTGGAGCGTGCTAAACCTTGTGCTTCCCGCCAGCCCCCCGGACGGACGATCGCTGTTGCGGCTTTGACTTAAGGATCCTCATCTGTGGGCTCGACATGAAACGCGCAGCCTTTGTTGGCCTCGTTCTCCTTGCGGCGGCGCTGGGCGCGATCGCGCTCCTGCGTCGTGAGGAACCGACGGACGTCCGCCTCACGGGCATCGTATCGGCGAACGAGGCGTTCGTCGCCTCCGAGGTTTCCGGACGACTCCGAGAGCTCCGCGTGGATGAAGGGGATCGGGTCGAAAAGGGTCAGGTCATCGCCGTCCTCGCCACCGAGGAAATCGACACCCAGCGCCAGGGGCAGCTCGCCGCCATCGACCAGCTCTCGGCTCGACTCGAGCAGGGCGAAGAGCGCGTGCAGCTCGAGACCGCGAGGGTCAAGTCGCAGATCGAGGCGGCCACGGCTCAGCTTCGCGCGAGCGAGAGCCAGAAAGAGGAGATCCGAACGGAGCTCGAACAGTCGTTGAAGGATCTGGAACGGACCTCCGAGCTTCTGGCGCAGGGACTGGTGGCGCGTCAGCTCAAGGAACAAGAGGAGACCGCGGTCGAGGTGATTCGCGCCCGTCTCCAGACCGCCGACGACCGGGTGGAGGCGGCCCGTGCCGAGCTCGAGATCCATCGCGCCAGCGAGCGGCAGGTGCGGGTGATGGAGCAGGAAGTCCAGCAGACGGAGGCGCAAGTCGCCCAGGCCCGAGCTGAGCTGCAACAAATCGCCGTGCGCCGCGGATACACCGACCTCCGTTCTCCCCTGACGGGAATCGTCTCGATACGGGTCGCGCGCGAGGGAGAGTTCGTAGCGGCCGGCTCCCCCGTCGTGACCGTCGTCGACCTCGACGACGTCTGGGTGCGCGCCGAAGTGGAGGAGACTCTCCTCGGCCGCCTCGTCCTCGGACAGCCCCTCGAAGTGATCCTCGCGTCGGATCTGGAGCTCGTGGGGAAAGTGACGTTCATCTCTCCCGAAGCCGGGTTCGCGACCCAGCGCGACGTCGACCGGGTGAAGCGAGACATCCGTACTTTCGGTATCAAGGTCGCGC
>DAISKN010000522.1:0-5230 GCA_036820975.1 Acidobacteriota bacterium
GAAGAACGCGGGGATTTCCGATTCCCTTCTTCCACTCGCCGCAGGCGTAACTCTCAAGAACAACCATGCGCCCATTCTATAATCGAACCATGGTGCGCACCGCCGTGAGTCTCGCGGTCTCCCGCCGCAACCGGCCCTCCGAGATCCTTCTCGTCGAGCGGAGCCGGAAGCTCCGGTTCTTCGGCGGGTTCCACGCCTTTCCCGGCGGAGCGGTGGACGACGAGGACCGGAACGTCCCCGTCCGGCGTGTCTCCGATCCGGCGCTCGCTCCGGTCCTGGCCGCGGGTGCCCGGGAGCTCTTCGAGGAGACCGGCCTCTGGATCGCCCGGGGAGGGAAGGCGCCGGAGGAGAACGAGCTCCGCGAGGACCGCCGCCGGCTCCTTGCGGGGGACGTCGCGTTCCCGGCGATCCTGGAGCGGCATCGGCAGCACCTCGACGCGCGCGATCTCGATCCCCTTTGCCGGATGACGACACCGGCGTTCCAGGTCGTGCGATTCGACACCCAGTTCCTGCGGGTACTGGTTGGAGACGACGCGAAGCTCGAAATCTGGGACGGGGAGCTCGTGTCCGGGGAGTTCATCGCTCCCGGAGACGCTCTGGACCGGTGGAGGCGCGGTGAGATCGCGATTGCGCCCCCGATGGTCATTCTCCTCGGGGAGTGGGGTGCGAGCGGCGACGTCGATCGAATCCGAAGGATCGCCTCGTCCTACGACGCGGGAAAGCTGCACCGGATCTACTTTTCTCCAGGAATCCTCCTCGCTCCGCTGAGGACGCCCACACAGCCGCCGGCGACCCATACCAATACTCTCGTCATCGGCGAAGAGAGACTCTACGTCGTCGATCCATCGCCCTCCGAGCCGTCCGAGCAGGAGCGCTTCTTCGATCTCCTCGACGATCTCGTCGCCGAGGGGCGAAAGCTCGAGGGAATCCTCCTCACCCACTACCACCCGGATCACGTCGGGGCGCTCCTGCCGATGCAGGCGCGCTTTCCCGTGCCGGCTCACGCTCACGAGGACCAGAGGGCGCGGCTCCCGAGGGCGCGTTTCGGAAGGACGCTCGGGCACGGCGATGAGCTCGACCTCGGCCGAGCTCCCGACGGAAGCCCCGACTGGAAGCTGCGCGTCTATCACGTTCCGGGGCATGCCCGAGGCCACCTGGCGTTCCAGGAGTCGCGCTACGGGGCCATCGCGGTCGGAGACCTGGTCTCGACGCTCTCGACGATCCTGGTCGATCCTTCGGACGGACACCTGGCGACGTACCTCGGGTCGCTGCGCTTCCTCGAGACGGTGACCCGGGGAACGCTCTACCCCGGCCACGGCCCGCCGACGGGGGATGGCCGAGCGGTCCTCCAGAAGACGCTGGAGCACCGCAAGGAGAGGGAGCGTCAGATCCTGGAGACGCTCTCAGGCGAGCCGCAGTCCGTCGAGAATCTCCTCCGCCTCATCTATGCCGACGTCGACCCGAAGGTCTACCACCTCGCGGAGCGGTCCCTCCTCTCCGGCCTCATGAAGCTCGAGGAGGAAGGCCGCGTCCGAAAAGTCGAGGCCGGCTACTCGCTCGCGCCCTGAGGGACGCGGTTGCCCGAGATCCAGACGGAGGCGATGCTCCGCATCTTCGCGATGTCGGTGAGCGGGTCCTCGCTCAGGACGATGAAATCCGCCCACTTGCCGGTCTCGATCGTCCCCACCTCGCCGAGCCCGAGGCAGCGCGCGGCGTCTCCGGTCGCGGAGCGAAGGATCTGCTCCGGGGTGAGCCCGGCCTCCGCCATCATCGTCAGCTCCATGTGCTCGAAGTATCCCTGGAACCGCGCCGCGGGCCCGGTGTCGGTTCCGAAGGCGATGGTGACGCCGGAGTCGGCCGCTTTCTTCAGGTTCACGTTCGCCTGGTCGAGCGCTTTCTTGTAGGCCTGCGCCGCCTTATTATCCATGACCTCCTGCATCCGCTCAGGCTGCTGGAGGGCGAGGAGCACGGCTGGGTCCGCGTCTTTCAGGAAGAACGGGTCCTCGAAGAACTCGGGAACGTCCTCGTAGACGAACGTCGAGACCTCCCGCGTCAGGGTCGGGCAGTAGCAGACGTTCCGATCCTTCATGAGCGCCATCGCCTCGTCGTCGAGCTCCTGGTCCCGCACGCTGTGGCCGACGAAATCCGCTCCCGCCTTCAGCAGGCCCTTCGCGTCTTCGAGGTAGAAGAGATGGGAGGCGACTTTCAGACCCTTCTCGTGCGCGCGGGCGATCACCGCCTGGTAGATCTCCGGCTTCATCTTCTCGGTGGTTCCCAGGTTGTCGTCGACGCGGATCTTGATGAAATCCGCGCCCATCGCCTCGTTCGCGTCCACCTGGGCCTGGACTTCCTCGACCGTGGTTCCGGTCACTACGTTTCCGGCGACGAGGATACGGGCCCGGTCGAGAGCGGCATCCTCAGCGTCCCGGAGCCGGATGGCCTCCGCGCCGTCGCCCCCGAGCGAGACGGCGGTGGTGACGCCGTAGCGCGCGTAGAGGCGGAGCTGGCGCAGCAGGTTCGCCTCGTCGTAGTGGCCGCCCTCGAGCCCGAGAACGTCGCTAACGTGGGCGTGGGCGTTGATGATTCCCGGGACCACGAACTTCCCGGCGAGATCGATGCGCTCGGCGCCGGGAGAGATCTCGACCGATTCCGCGGGCCCGACGGACTCGATGCGGCCGTCGCGGACGATAATGACCGCGTCGTCGACCGTGCCGCCGCTCCCGTTGTAGATTCGAGCGCCGACGAAGGCCTTGCTCCCATCGGGCTCGGGCGGGGGCGGCGTGCAGCCGGCCGAGAGGATCGAGGCGGTGGCGGCGAGTAAGAAAATTTTCTTCATGGTTCGCGGGCCTCCTGACTTCAAGGCGAACTGTATCCCAGGAACCGCGGATCGTCACGTCGAGCGGGACCCAAGAAACGGTGTATCCGACCCACTCTCAATGGTATAGCCTTACGTATCTATTGATATACTATAAACGGTCTATCGATGAAGAACGTTCAAATCAGTTTTGACGAAGAACTTCTGGAGACAGTCGACAGGGTAGCTACATCCTCTCGAATTTCTCGCTCAGCCATTGTCCGCGAGGCTTTGAAGAACTGGCTTCGTCAAAGGCAGGTCAAGGAATTCGAGGACGCGTGGATTGCGAAGCTGCGGGAAACGCCCCAGGACTCGGCGGAGGCGGAAGCCTGGCTTTCCGCTGAGAGCTGGAGCGATGAATGAACCGCGGGGATGTATGGCTGATAGATCTGGGTGGCCGAATCGGCCGGCGGCCCGTGGTCATTCTCACCCGGCAGAATGTTCTGCAGTTCGTGAACAAGGTCACCGTCGTGGAAATAACGACTCGGGGGAAGGGGTATCCCACTGAGATCGACATCGACCAGAAGGCAAATCTTCCGAAATCGTCGTTCGTTCACGCGGACGATCTCCACACCGTGCCGAAGCAGCGACTCGAGAAGTACGTCGGAACCCTGGATTCTGAACTCATGAGGGAGGTTTCGCGAAAGGTCGTTCTCGCCCTCGAGCTGGAAACCGCCATCGACGAAGCTTAGCCTGTCGGAGAGCGGCGGAGGCGCCTGGACCACGAGCCTTGGGTGGGATGCGTGCTAGGATCCCCGTCGTGAAATCCTGCGGCGGTCATTCCATGGCGGCGCCCTTGAGGCGAGTCCTCGTCTGCTCCCCGAAGGCGGCGGGCTGGGGACGGCCGAATCGCCCGTGGCGGGAGCTCGGGTATTTCCACGAGCCCGAGGCCGGGCTCGCCGGGAAACAGCACGAACGTCTCGTCGAAACCCTCGAGTCCGCTGGCGCCGAGGTGCACTTCCTCGATGCCGACGAGGCGCTGGGCCTCGACGCCGTCTACGCCCACGACGCCTCCTTTCCCACCGACGCGGGGATGATCCTGATGCATCCCGGAAAGGCGGCGCGCCGCGGCGAGCCGGCGCGCCAGCAGCTCTTCTTCGAGTCGCTCGGCGTCCCGATCCTCGGACGGATCGAGCCTCCGGGTCTCACCGAAGGCGGTGACATCGTCTGGCTCGACGCGGAAACGATTCTGATCGGCGAGGGGTATCGAACCAACTCCGAAGGAATCGAGCAGCTGCGAAAGCTGGTGGCGCCCCTGGACGTCGAAGTGCGGAGGGCGCCGCTTCCTCACGGGCCCGGACCGGGGGCCTGTCTCCATCTCATGTCGCTCATGAGCGTTCTCGACGAGCGGGTGATGCTCGTCGATACACCCTGGCTCGCCGTCGAAACGGTGCGCGATCTCGAGAGGCGGGGGTTTCATCTCGTTCCCATCGACTCGTCGGAGCGCGACCGCCTCGCCTGCAACGTGCTCGCGCTCGGAAACCGGAAGCTCCTCGCGATCTCGGAGAACGAGAAGACGAACGCGCGGCTCGCCGCCGAAGGGTTCGACGTGCTCACGTTCGAAGGCTCCGAGATCAGCGCGAACGGCTCCGGCGGGCCCACCTGCCTCACGCGCCCGTTCCTCCGAGGTTGAGTTTGTCGAAGAAGGTGAAAATAGCGCTCGGCATCGCTCTCGCGGCGATCGTCGGCTATATCCTGTTCTCGCCGTTGCAGCTCGGAAAGGTGAGCTGCGAGGTCTGCATGGAGTTCGACGGGCAGAAAGCCTGCAGGACCGCGAATGGGCCGAGCGCGGACGAGGCGACGGTCACCGCGCGCGACAACGCCTGCGCCCGGATCGCCTTCGGCCGCGAGGACAGCATCCGCTGCGGCAACACCGCGCCCGCGAGCGTGCGGTGCACCGAATAGCGGCGCTGCGGCGCGCGGGTCTCACCGTCGCCGCGCTCGTTCTTCTTCCCCCTTCGGTCCGCGCCTGGGATCTCTTCGGACATCACGTCGTGGGAGCCATAGCCTGGGAGAATCTCTCTCCCTCGGCCCGGCTCGCCGCCTGCGAGCTCCTTCAGAAGGCTCCCGCCGACTCCGACCTCCCGGGGTTGATGCCTCCGGGCCCGCGGCCTCTCGAAGCGAGGTGCCGGGAGCTCTTCATCAAGGCGCAGGGTTGGGCGGACCTGGTAAGGGACGAGGTCTGGTCGAATCGCAAGGAGCGATACGACCATCCCGGATGGCACTACGTGAATCACTTCTGGGCGCAGGAACCCTCGGGCCCTCGAGCGCTCCGGGAGCGGGGAACTCTGGGAGAGCTGACGATGCGGCTCGAGGAGTCGATTTCAGGAGCCGGTAGCTCCGCGCGCCCGGCTCCCGAGCGCGCCGTGGCGCTTC
>DAISKN010000523.1:0-5229 GCA_036820975.1 Acidobacteriota bacterium
GAAGGCGGCGAGCTCTCGTTTCCCGAGTATGGCCCGATGCGTTATCGACCGGCTGCCGGCGAGGCACTCCTGTTCTCCTGCTCGCTCCTGCACGAGGTAACCGAGGTGACCTCGGGGGAGCGCTTCGCTCTGCTGTCGTTTCTCTTCGGGGAGTAGAGGCTCAGCAGGAAACGCACTTGTTGTTGTTCTTGGAGCCGAGGCTCATCAGGAGCTTCACCGCTTCCGGAAACGGCTGCGTGCGCTGCACCGGGCCGTTCGCCATGTCGGCCGTGGTCTGACCCTCGCGATTCACCGCCTTCACGTCGGCCCCCTTCGAAACGAGGTACTGAATCATTTCGACGTCGCCCCGGGCGGCGGCGTTGTGGAGGGGCGTTCCGCCCTCGTGGTCCCGGGCGTTCACGTCGGCCCCGCACTCTTCGACCAGGTACTTGACTGCCGGAAGAAATCCCGCGGGGTGATTTCGATAGTCGTTCGCGGCGAAACCCTCGCCGAAGCCCGCGCCCGAGGCCGCATGGAGCGGGGTTATCGCCGGGCCTCCTACGGGAACCTTGGGAAGGCCCGAAACGTCCTTCATCTCCCGGCCCTGCCGGTTTTCGATCCGGGGGCGCTCGGGAGGCGCTTTGGTCGGAACGCCCGGATCCGCGCCGTAGGACTTCAGGAGCTTCATCGCGGGGACGTCGCTCCCGTAGGCAGCGCGCCAGAAGGGCGTCGCCCCGCTCTCGTCGATCCCCGAGCGGTCGAAGTTGTACCCCATGAACCAGACCTTCTTCTTCAGGCGGACGTTGGGGTCGGCGCTCTTGTCGAGGAGGGCTTTCATCAGTTCGAGGTGCGTCAGCTGCTGCTGCTGCTGCGCCGTCGGCTGGGGGTAGCTCGTGTGGGGAGCCCACGCGAGGTTGATGGCGGCGTAGAGCGGAGTCACGCCCGACGGCTCGCCCGCGACGTTCGGATCCGCTCCCCGATCGAGGAGGTACTTCGCGAGATCGAACCGACCGTTCATGGTGGCGATGAGGAGCGGGCTCGTCTTGCTTCCCTCGCTCACCTGGTTCACGTCGGCTCCGTGGTCGAGGAGCGCCGCGACGGTCTCCACGTTTCCCTGACGCGCCGCGAGGAGGAGAGCCGTCATCCCGCCCTGGACGCCGACGAGGTCCCCGAAGGTTGGCCGCTCGCGCCGATCGTTCGATTCGTTCTTCGCGTCCTTTTCGGGCGTCATCCAGCCGAAGAGCTTTCCGAAGACGTTTCCTCCACCTTCGGATTCCGCCTCCGCGTCCTTCTCGGGCGCCGCCTTCGCTTCAGCCGCGGCCGCCGCTTTCTTCGTGCGCTCCTCTCGCAGACGCTCGATCCTCTTCTTGAAGGCCTCGTCGGCCGCCTTGGTCAGGGTGGGAGCGTCGACCAGGGTCGTCGTGAGCGCCGGGTCGGCGCCGCTCGAGAGGAGCAGGGCGACGACATTCGCTCGATTGGACGCCGCGGCGAACATCAGGGCGGTCTCGCCTCTCTTCGACTCCTTCGCGTCGACCGCGGCTCCGCGCGCGAGAAGGAGCCGCACCGCTTCCTCGCTTCCGGAGGCGGCCGCGAGCATCAAGGGCGTCGCTCCCGTGCTAGTGGCCAGGTTGGCGTCGGCTCCCGCGTTCAGAAGCGTTTCCACCATCGCGGAATGCCCGCTCCGGCTCGCGAGGATGAGAGGAGTGTAGGCGCCGAGCCGGGTCGCGGCTTTGACGTTGGCCCCGGCGTAGAGAAGCATCCCGGCGATCTCGACGTCGTTCGCGAGCGCGGACCAGTGAAGCGCCGTCATGCCATCGCCCTGGGCGGCGTTCACGTCGGCGCCCTCTTTCAGGAGTGAGCGAACCGTCTCCCCTTCCCCCGCCTCGGCGGCATCCGCCACGGGGGATGGACTCGTCGCCACGTCGAGCGGCCCGGCGGCGATGAGCGCGAGAGCGGGGAGGAGCGCGAGAGCCGTCCTCCTCATGTCGTTGCCACCGGCGCGAGCGCGCTTCCGGTCAGGTCGAACTCACCGGTGCTGTCGCCGAAAGATTCGAGGTCGTCGAGGCCGAGATCGTGGAGCAGGGTCAGCATGACGTTCGCCATCGGCGTTTCGTCCGCAGCCTTGAGGTGCAGGCCTCCGGGGATGCGGCCGCCCCCGTGGCCCGCGAGGAACAGGGGGCATCGCTTGTGATTGTGGATGTTCGGATCTCCGATGGGAGAGCCGTAGAGAATCACCGTGTTCTGGAGGAGAGAGGAGCCGGCTTCCTCGGAGCTCTTCAGCTTCTCCAGGAAATAGGGGATGAGGCTCACGTGGTAGCGGTTGATCTTCGAGAGCTCGACGACGGTTTTTTCCTGCCCGCGGTGATGGGAGGCGTTGTGGAAGCCCTCCATGACGCCGCTTTCGGGGAAAACGCGGCCCGAGACGTCGCGGCTCATCTTGAACGAGAACACCCGCGTGAGATCCGCCTCGAAGGCGAGCGTCATGAGGTCGAACATCAACTCCACGTGCTCGCCGTAGGAGTCGGGGACGCCGATGGGGGCGTCCGGGAGCTCCCTCGGCTCATCCTTCGCAGCGCTGGTATTTCGCTCCTCGACCTTCTGGATTCTCCGCTCGATCTCCCGGATGTTCTCGAGGTAGTCGTCGAGGCGGCCGCGGTCTTCCGGCCCCAGGCTCATCTTCAGCCGTGCGACCTCGTCGGGGATCCAGTCGAGGATGCTCTTCTGCGCCCGGCGCCTGGCCGCGCGCTTCTCCGGCGTTCCCCCGGAGCCGAAGAGCTGGTCGAACGCGAGCCGCGGATCCCGGATCATGGGAAGCGGCGCGGTGGGCGAGGCCCAGCTGATGGTGTCCATGTAGACGCAGGCGTAGCCGTAGGAGCATCCGCCCGCCTGGTCCACGTTCTCGATGGCGAGCTGCATCGAGGGGATGGGAGTCTCCTGGCCGAAGCGCTGGGCGTAGATCTGGTCGAGCGACGTTCCCACCTGGACGTCGGAGCCCTCGGTCTGCGTCGGATGCGACTGCGTCAGGAACACCGAGCTCGATCGGAAGTGATCGCCGCCGATCTCGGGGGAGGTGAAAGCCTCGGCGTTCCGGATGTCCGTATTGCTGACGATGGTGATGTGCTCTCGAAACGGCTCGAGCGGGCTCAGGCTCGAGGGCGTCAGGTCGAAGTCGCGTCCCACGGCCGCCGGCGCCCAGAGGTTCTTCTGGATCCCGATTGCGTTGCTTCCGGCGGCGCCGTGGACCATCTCGATGGCGACCAGGCGCGTTCGCGAAGGCGCGGCGCCCGACGTGAGCTTCCGCGCCGGAACCATCGCGGAGAGAAAGGGAAGAGCGACCGTCGCTCCCATTCCACGAAGAACCGCTCGGCGCGAGAGGCGTCTGTTGGTGACGTACATCGGGACTTGCTCCTGGTCTCAGTGAACTTCCGTGGTCGGCAGGGGAGGGCCGTCGACGCGGCTCATTCGTAACGGCGGGCTCGGGACGCCTCCGAGAATGTAGGACGACAGGCGGTGGTCGTTCGCTGCAGCGTTTCGGACGATCGTTCGAACCGCCGGCATGTCGAAGTACTCGACCCTTCGGCCGAGCGCATAGGTCATGAGGCTCTCGGTGAAGCTCAGAATGATTGCGTCGGAGCGTTTCAAGAGCGCGTCCCGAAGGCCGAGGGGACCGTCGATCGGGGTTCCGTCGTAGAGCTCTCCCGAGGCGTCGACGGGGGCGCCGCCGTCCTTCGTGCGCCAGGCCCCGGTCACGTCGAAGTTCTCCAGGGCGAGCCCGATGGGATCGATCACTGTATGGCAGGAGGTACAAGCCGGATTCGAGCGGTGCTCCTCCATTCGCTCCCGGATCGTGAGAACCCGGTCCTCGGCTATCGCTTTCGTATCCTCGAAGGCCGGGACGTCCGGCGGCGGCGGCGGCGGCGGGCTCCCGAGGAGAACCTCCATCACCCATTTGCCCCGCTGGACGGGGGACGTGCGGTTGGCGACCGCGGTCAGGGTCAGGATGCTTCCCTGACCGAGAATGCCCCGGCGGTTCTGGTTCACCCCTTCGAGCGCGACGCGGCGGAAGGCCGCGCCGCTGACGTTCGGAACCTGGTAGTGCCGCGCGAGGCGCTCGTTCACGAAAGAGTAGTCGGCCGTCAGGAGCTCCAGCACGCTCCGGTCCTCGCGAATGAGGTGGAAGAAGAAGAGCTCGGTCTCCCGCTTCATCGCCTGGGCGAGAGTGGCATCATAATAAGGATAGAGGACGGCGTCCGGGTGGAGCTTCTCCAGATCCTGCAGGCGCAGCCACTGCGACGCGAAGCGGGTGGCGAGCGCCTCGGCGCGGGGGTCGTCCAGCATCCGGCGCACCTGCGTCTCGAGGTTCGGCGGCTCCGACAGCTTCCCGTCGCTCGCGAGCGCGAGGAGCTCCTCATCGGGGGCGCTGGCCCAGAGGAAAAACGAGAGGCGGGAGGCGAGGTCGAGATCGGCGACGGGGTAGCTCTCGCCCGCGGCCGCGGTCTCCGGCATCTGCTCGAGCCGGAAAACGAAGCTCGGGCTCGAAAGAATCGCCTGGAGGCCCATCCGGATGCCGCTCTCGAAATCCCGCTCCTCGCGGCCGATGGCGTAGAAGGACAGGAGCGCTTCGAGATCGGCATCGACGACCGGCCTCCGGTAGGCGCGGCTCGCCAGGTGCTCCAGGATTTCCTCGGCGCAGGGGAGCTCCTCTTCCGCCGAGGTCGGACGGCAGCGGAAGATTCGGCGGCGGCTCACGGTATCGGAGACGCCCGTCACCCGGTGCGGGCCGCCGATCGAAAGGTCGCGAAGGTGGGGCAAGGTGGTTACGCCGTAGTCGATTCCGATCTCGCCGTCGGCGAGGGTGTGCTCGATCGGCGTAATCAAGTCGTCGATGGGTGATTCGCCCTTCACCACGAAGACCGCCGAGACCCGGTGGGAACCCGCCCTCACGAAGATCGGGCCGGTCTCGAGGTTCATCCCCGCCTCGTCCTCTTCCGACATCAGGGGGTCGACGTCCACGAGGGCGACCCTCCCGCCGTCGATCGAAATGTCGATTTGCTCGCCTTCGGAGTTCTGCCCGAACAAGTAGCCTTCGGGCGATGCGTGGAGCTCGATCCGGAAGACGTACTCGCCGTCGGCGGGGAAGTTGTGGACGACGGACACTCCGCCGCGGGTTCCGAACGGCGCTCCCTCCACGTGGCCCAGCTGGGAGGCGGTCTTTGGAGCCTTGTACGTCGTCTCGCTGGGCTCGACCTC
>DAISKN010000524.1:0-5218 GCA_036820975.1 Acidobacteriota bacterium
TCGGGCGTTCGAGGAGAAGGAGCGCTCGGGTCAGCCGCGGCCGCTCCTCTTCGTGGTCCTCGACGAGCTGAACAAGTACGCCCCCCGGGAAGGAGGCAGTCCCATCAAAGAGACTCTTCTGGACGTCGCCGAGCGCGGCCGCTCGCTCGGCATCATCCTCATCGGGGCCGAGCAGACGGCGAGCGAGGTGGAGAGGCGCATCATCGCCAACTCCGCCATCCGGGTCGTGGGCCGCCTCGACACCGCGGAAGCGAATCGCGACGAGTACGGGTTTCTGCCCGCCGTGCACCGGCAGAGGGCGACCATCGTGAAGCCGGGTACGATGATCCTTTCGCAGCCCGAGCTTCCCATCCCGCTCGTCACCCAGTTCCCCTTCCCCTCGTGGGCGACCCGACGGAGCGAGGTAGGACTCCCGGCCGGCTCCGACCCATCGGCGAGCGAAGCCTCCCCCGATCCTTTCGAAGGGCTAACATAGCGTCGGATGCGCTTTCTCCACACCGGCGACTGGCACGTCGGAAAGACCCTTCGAGGAAAGAGCCGCGCCGAGGAGCACCGCCAGGTGCTCGCGGAGATCGCCGGCATCGCCCGCGACCGGAAGGTGGACATCGTCCTCGTCGCCGGCGATCTCTTCGACGGCGCCGCCCCCGGGCCCGAGTCCGAGGAGATCGTCTATCGCGCGCTCCTCGACCTCTCCCGCGCGAGCGAGTGGGTGGTGGTGATCTCGGGAAACCACGACAATCCGCGGCGGCTCGAAGCCGTCGAGCCCCTGATGCGGCTCACCAACATCCGCGTGCTGACGAAGCCCGCCCGGCCCTCGGAGGGCGGGGTCCTCGCGCTCCAGACGAAAGTGGGCGCCGCCACCATCGGGCTTCTCCCGTTTCTCTCCCAGCGCACCATCGTGAAGGCCGACGACCTCATGACGAAGGAGGCCTCGCAGCATCAAGGCGACTACGCCGAGCGGGCGACCCGGGTGATCGAGAATCTCTGCGCCGCGGCTCCGCCGCCTTCGACGGTGCAGGTCCTCCTCGCGCACGCCATGGTCTACGGCGGCGTCCTCGGCGGTGGCGAGCGCCAGGCCCATACCGTCTTCGAGTACAGCGTTCCCGCGACCGCGTTTCCGGGATCGCTCCATTACGCAGCCCTCGGCCATCTCCACCGGGCGCAGAAGCTTCCCGCGGCCTGCCCCGCCTGGTACTCGGGGTCGCCCCTCCAGCTCGACTTCGGGGAAACGGACGACGTGAAGAGCGTCAACGTGATCGATGCCGAGCCCGACACCCCCGCGAAGGTCGAGCTGGTCCCGCTGCGCTCGGGTAGGCGGCTTCGCCGCGTGAAGGCGTCTCTCGGCGAGCTCGAGCGGCTCGCTCCCGAGCTCGGAGACGCCTACCTGCGGGTCGAGGTTTCCGCCGCCCCGAGTCCCGGGCTCGCCGACAAAGTCCGCGAGATTCTTCCGAACGCCGTGGACGTCGTCATCGCCGGCCGCGCCCGCGACTCGGAGGAGCCGCAGCCGGAACGGAACCTGGGGCGCTCGCCGCGCGAGCTCTTCGCCGAGTATTTGAAGGAGAAGGAAGCGGACGACGCCCGCGTTCGCGCGCTCTTCGACGAGCTTCTCGACCAGGTCCATGCGCCCGATTAGGCTGGAGCTCGAAGGCTTCACCGCGTATCGGGAGCTCACCATCTGCGACTTCGAGGGAGTCGATCTGTTCGTGCTCACCGGGCCCACGGGCGCGGGAAAGTCGAGCCTCATCGACGCGCTGACGTTCGCTCTCTACGGAAGCGTTTCCCGCTACGGCAACCCCAACCTGGTGCATCCCGTCATCAGCCAGGGGAAGCTCGAGGCGAAGGTGCGATTCGACTTCTCGGTCGAAGGACGACGGTACACGGCCGTGCGCGTGGTGCGAAGAACGAAGGGCGGCGCGACCACGCGCGAGGCGCGCCTCGAGTCCGACGGAAGGACGCTCGCGGGAAACGCCGACGAGGTGACCGCGCGGGTGCGCGAGATCCTCGGCCTCGACTTCACTCAGTTCACCACCTGCGTGGTGCTGCCCCAGGGGGAGTTCGCGCGCTTTCTGCACGACAAGCCCGCGGATCGCCAGGATCTCCTGACCAAGCTCCTGGGAGTCGGCGTCTACGAGCGCATGGGGAACCAGGCTCGAGTCCGCGAAGCGGAAGCGGCGCAGAAAGCGGCCCTTCACCGGGAAGAGCTCGAACGGCTGGCGGACGTCAGCGAGGAGTCGAAGTCCGCGGCCAGGGCGCGGGTCTCCGAGCTCGAGGTGTTGAAGAAGGAGATCGAGTCTCAGGAGCCCGAGCTCGAGGCGCTCGGCCGGCGCGCCGAGGAGCTCCTTCGGGAGGCCGGGAAGTGGGAGGGAGAAAAGCGCCTTCTCGAAGGCATCCCGATGCCGTCGGATGCGGCCCGTCTCTCGGAGAAGATCGCCGCCGCCCACGAGGCGCTCGCCGCGGCGCGAAGCGCCCGCGCCGAAGCCGAGGAGGCCCTCGCGGCAGCGGAGGAGGCGGTGTCGCGGCTTGCCGACCCTTCGATGCTCTCCGAGCTGAAGCGTGCTCATCGAGAGCTCGAAGAAAGACGCCGGCGCCTCGTGGAAGCGGAGCGGGAATCGGTGGAAGCCCGGGAGGCGCTCGAGCGAAGCGAGAAGGAAAGACTCGCGGCCGCGGTCCAGGAGCAGAAAGCGCGCGATCTCCTCGAGGAGACCCGCCGGACGCTTGCGGCCCACGACCTGAGGGGTCACCTGGTGAAGGGGGAGGCCTGCCCGGTGTGTCTTCGGGCCGTCGAGGCGATTCCCGAAGAGAGCCTCCCCCCCGGGCTCGCGAGCGCGGAGAAAACCGCGGCGAAGGCGGCGAAAGAGAAGGCCCGGACCGACGGCGCCTGGCAGGAAGCCTCGAAGAGCGCCGCCCTCGCCGCCGAGAGAGCCGGAACGGTCGCGCGCGACGTCGAGGTCCTCGGGAAGAAGCTGGCGAAGGCGCCCTCTCTCGCCGAGATCGCCTCCGGGCTCGACTCGATCGCCGCCGCCGAGTCCAGCCGCGATCGGGCTCGGGAAAAGGCCCGGCTCGCCCGGGACGCGGAACGGCGCGCCGAGGTCGAAGTGGAGAAGCGTTCCTCCGAGGAGCGCAGCGCGTTTCGCCGATTCGACGAAGCCCGGGACCGGGTCGCTCCGCTCGGCCCGCCGCCGTCCGACCGGGAGAGCCTGCTCGCGGCCTGGAGCGCGCTCGCGGATTGGGCGCGCCAGGAGATCCCCCGACGGACGGCCGCCTCCGGTAAAGCGGCGGAAGCGGCGAAGGCCGCGGAGTCGGAGCGGGAGCGAAAGCTCGCAACCATCGCCGCGCGCTGCCGCGAGCTCCAGGTCCCCGTAGCGGCGCGGCCGCGCGACGCCGTGGTTACGGCGCTCGCGAGGACGGAGCAGGAGGTCGGGCGCATCGAGGGCGCTCTCGAGCTCGCGTCCCGGCTGCGAGAGGCGGTGAGGAAAGAGACCGAGGACGCCCGCGTCGCGGGAGCTCTCGGCCAGCACCTCAAATCCACGGGCTTCGAGCGCTGGCTTCTGGAGGAAGCGTTCCGCCGACTCGTCACCGGCGCGACGGCGATTCTCAACGAGCTCTCGAGCGGCCAGTACTCGTTCGAGTACGACGACCGGCTGAACTTCGAGGTCGTCGACCACCGGAACGCGGACGAGCGGCGCTCGGCGCGGACGCTTTCGGGGGGAGAGACGTTTCTCGCCTCCCTCGCGCTCGCGCTCACCCTCGCGGAGCAGACGGTCGAGCTCGCCGCCGACGGCTCCGCGCGCCTCGAGTCGCTCTTCCTCGACGAGGGATTCGGGACGCTCGACGACGAGACGCTGGACGTCGTCGCCTCCGCCATCGCCGAGCTCGGCGCCCGGGGCCGCGTCGTCGGCGTCGTGACCCATCAGCAGAACCTCGCCGCCACCATTCCGGTACAGTACCGGGTGAGCAAGAGCCCGGTGACCTCGACGGTCACGAAGGTGGTGCTCTGAATGCCTCGCATCCACGTCGAAGCCTGGGATCCGGAGTACGGAAGTCCGTTCGCGACCGGAGACCTGACGCCTTCGCTCACCGAGGTCGATCCCTCGGTCGAGGTCGCCCCCGCGAGCTGGAAGCCGATTCCTCCCGAGCCGGAGTCCGGCGCCAACGAGAGACTCGCGTTCATCGACGGAGTCCGCAGAATCGACGCCGTCGTCTGGATCGAGGATTCGGACGGAGCCCTCCGCCGTGGAATCTGCGCGACCTATGCCGCCGGAGTGGTGGCGACCGGAGGCCGCGCGGAGATTCGCGAGGTCCAGGTCCGGCGACGGCTTCTCACCCCATGCGGCAGCGCCGCGCCGTTCGCGACCGATGCCGGAATCTATGCTCCGGAGACGGTCGCGGGTGAAACCTTCGGCCAGCTCTCCTCGAGTCTCCAGGAGCTC
Organism: Acidobacteriota bacterium; assembly: GCA_036820975.1. Classification (GTDB taxonomy): domain Bacteria; phylum Acidobacteriota; class Vicinamibacteria; order Marinacidobacterales; family SMYC01; genus DAISKN01. The sequence continues at coordinate 4,431 of DAISKN010000524.1, forward strand.
CTGCGCCGTCTCGAGGTCGAGGTCGCCGTGAGGGAGACGGACTTCGATCTCCTCGTCGTCGACGGCCCGCTGTCCTCGCACCACGCCCGCGAGGGGGTCGTGGGCTACGTGAAATCCCACCATGTGAGCTATCTCGAGCCCGAGCTCGAGCGCGTCGTGGGCGCCCTCGAGCCCTTCGAGCGCACCCCGCTCTTCCTGACCACGACTTCCTACCGCCGCTATTCCAGCTATCTTCGATTGGGGGGCGCCCGCAGCCACCCGTTCTCGGGTGTCGTTCGCCTCGAGATCTCCGCGCAGTCTCCTCTTTCGAACGTGAAACGGCTCGCGAGCCTCGCGGCGCGGACGCTTCCGCGATACGGCTCCGTCCCCCACAAGGACCCCCGCGCGCCCCAGAACCTCTTTCCCATCGGCGCCCTCGAGCGAGAGCTTCGAAGGCGTCTCGGGGATCACGCGGTCGTCGATCGCGCTCTCCGAGCCGCGGCGGCGCAGAGCGGCTGAGCGTGCTCGTCATCCTCTGGGAGTTCCGCGTTCGCCCGGAGAGGCTCTCCGATTTTCTTTCCGCCTACGCTCCCGGCGGGGATTGGGATCGGCTCTTCCGCCGCGCCGAGGGATTTCTCTCGACGGAGCTGCTTCAGGACGAACGCGATGAGACCCGCTTCCTCACCATCGATCGGTGGGACTCGCGGGATGCCCGGGACCGATTTGGTCTCCGGTTTCGAGAAGAGTACGAGGCGCTCGATCGAAGGTGCGAGGACTGCACGATCGAGGAGACCCTCGTCGGGGATTTC
>DAISKN010000525.1:0-5215 GCA_036820975.1 Acidobacteriota bacterium
GGTTAGAGACTCGGAGTCGACGCGCATCAGCGGTTCGTTCACCTTCCCCGCACGGGGCCTTTCTGCGCCGCCGCCACGGCTTCCGCGAGCTTTCGCCTGAGGTCCGGGTGCTGAGGGAATAGTCGGATGGCGGTCTCGTAGACCCGCCGCGCCCGGAGAAACATCCCGGAGCGCATGTAGAGCGCCCCGAGCTCCAGGCTGGGCTCGGGAGACGCCGGGTGCTTCGCCATCGCCTGCTCGTAGAGCTCCGCCGCCTGGCGCTGCTTTCCCTTGTCGATCGAGAGGATGCGGCCGGCGGCGAGCATATACTCGAGCCTCTCGGGCTGGAGACGCATGGCTTCGTAGTAGTACTTCAGGGCGTTCGTGTACTCCCTCGACTGCTCCTGGAGCTCGCCGTTCTTGAAGAAGAGACGGGCCTCTTCTTCCGGAGTCCGGACCTTGCGGTCGAGCGTCCTATCATACTCTCGCCGAGCCTTGTCATCACGCAGCTGATTGTAGGCCTCGGTAATCAGCTGGAACTTCCGATCGGCCTCCACCTTCTGCGCGGGATCGCGAATGCGGTCGGGATGGTTGTCTCGCGCGAGCCTCAGGTAGGCCTTCTTGATGTCGTCGGGACTGGCGGTCTTGGAAATGCCGAGGATCGCGTAGTAGTCGGGATCCATGGGTTCTCTACTTCGTCCGCTTGGTCAGCTTCTCCGCCTGCCTGCGGATCATCTCGGGCACGTTCCGGTCCCGGGTCAAGGCCTTCAAGTCCCGCGCCGCCATCCGGGGCAGGAGCTGCGAGGAGATCTCCGGGGGAGTCTTGGGATTCTTCACGAGCTCGTGGGCCACTTTGTAGCGTTTGACCCACTCGCGCTTCTTTCCGATCTCCCGCAGCACGTCGGGCGCCACATTCCTCATCTGCACGATGGCCTCGGCATCGGCCTCGTTCATGTTGGGACTGGAGAGCACCGCGCCCCAGACGGTGCGGTTCCGATCGCGGATGAGCATCATCCGAGCTTGCCTCCCTCCCTTGAGGCCCATGATCATCTTCTCGCTGGCAGTCGCGGTCATGATCTGGGCGAACAAGCTCTTCTTTTCCTCCTCCTCCTCCGGGCTGAGCTCGCCGTCGGTGTGATCCCTCATGCCGTAGAGCGCCTCCGCCTCGTCGCGTGACTTCGGCGGCGGCTCCTCTTCCTCCGCCGGACCCTTCCCCAGATCGAGCTTCGGGGGCGGCGGCGGGGCCTTCTTCTCCTCGGGGATGACTCCGATCCTGAAATCGTGCTTCAGCTCGCGGATGCGGCGCAGCTGATCCGAGTTCAGGTTCTCGTTGGCCTCGAGGGCGTCGATGATGGGGGTGTGCCGGAGGAGACGGGTCTGGTTGACGACGATGAACTCCAGGTTCGTCTCCGAGAGCCTGGGCACCATCGACCGGATGGCCTCGTCGGGAGTCGTCGGATTGCGAACCACCGCCTGCTGAACCTCGTCGGAGTCGGTATGCTCGCCCAGGAAGGCGAGCGCGTCGGCGGGCACCGTCGGGTCCTTCAGAACCGTTGCGAGCGCCGAGGGGCTCACGCCGAGAAGGCTCTGCTGCGCGGTCCGGGCTACTTCCTCGTCGCTGTCGCGCGTCAAGAGGAAGAGGAGCTCGACCTGATCGAAAGGGGTCAGGGGGAGCGCCCCGGAGGCGCCGGTAAGACGCACGTCGCGAGAGATTCCACCCTTCTTGAACTGGTTGACGAGGGGCGAGCTCAAGGAGAGGTCCTCACGATCGATCGGCAGAGGACACGAAGTCCTGGTAGTTGTCGAGGGTGATGGTAACGTCCTTGCGCACCTGCCCCGCCCGGCCCAGGGGCATCGCCGGGCGATCGTTGAGAAAGAGCTTGACGCCTCCCGCGTTTCCAAGCCACAGCCGGAGCTCGCGGAGCGCCATCACCTCCTGTCGGAACCCCTGGTCCTTCAGCCCGGAGATCACCACGTTTCCGTCGGCCGCTATCTCGAGCCAACAGGACTCCTCGACCGAAACCACGAGTCGCAGCGCCCCCTCGACGGGCTGGGAATCGGCGGCAAACGGAGAGGGCGCGTCGATCGCCGCGACCGGCGTCTTCCGATCGAAGTCGGGAAGCGACTGCCCCTCGGGGACGTTCTGGGAATGTGGAGCCTGCTGTTCCGAGGGAGGCGGGGGAACCGTCTCGCTCCCCACGGTCGACACGGGCATGGCCCTCAGGAGAAGAACGAGCGGAAGCCCGACGACCAGCGCCGCCCCGACCCATTTGATCCACCCGGGGAGCGCGGGGAAGCGGGCTCCGCCCGATCCCGGTTCCGCTTCACCCTCCGGGGACTTGTCTTTCCGCGAGAAGTCGTACACGTTCAGCGCCCTGTCCTCGTCGAGACCCAGGTAGCGCGTGTACGCGCGAAGGTACGAGCGCCGATAGAACTCGCCGGGAATGACGTCGATCCGATCGTCTTCGAGGGCCTGAAGGAAGCGGACGCCGATGCGAGTCTCCTCGGAGATCTGTTTCAGGCTGATGCCGCGGAGCTCTCGCTCGCGCTTCAACCTCTCGCTCAGCGACGCCATGACGTGACGAACCTATCGAGGGAGTCCTCTGTGCTCTCGGACACTGCGTGGGAGTTTCTCAACAGCCGTCCCGCCCCCATTGCTCGATCTCCGAAGGCAACGATGCTTCTATCCCTTTCAGACTACGGCATTTTTGCCGCCGGACCTTCCCCAGCCATTCTGTCAGACCGGTCGCGCGCCTGTCAACGCGCCCGCCTGCGCCCCGAGGTGTTTTCACCACTTAGAATCCTCTCCGCTCCGAATCGGACCACCGGGGGCAGTGGTTTTTCGGCGAGGAGCTTTCGAATCTCGGGGGCCGAAAGCCGCGCGAGGATATTCAGCGCGGAGTGGACCGGAGTGCGCGGGTGACAGAGAACGCCCACCCGGACGGCGGGCCGGGAGATCCAACGTTCGCTCGCGGCCACCACGCGCAGGACCTCGACGGGGGTCTTCTCCCTCCTCACGATCGCCACGACGTCGGGCTCGAGAAGCCGCGGATTCGAAAGAAGCGCCCCTACCACCCGGTGACTCTCGTCGGCGGCGAGCACCGAGAGCAGCCCCGGAGGGGCGCTCCGCGCGAGCGAGATCTTCTCGCCCAGCTCCAGTTCGGCCAGCCGCTCCCGCAGCCGGCTCTCCGCGGCCGCTCGAAGAGGCATCTGCAGGCGCATGTCCGTCGCCACCCGCAGTTGATCCCGCCAGAGGAGCAGGCTCAGGAGCCGGAGGGAAAGCGTCCGCGGCGTCTTGGCGTGGAGCACGACCGCGGCACGAATCGGGTGGCGCCCATCCCAACGCGGGTGGCGCGCCACGGCCTCGATCACGGAGCTCGAAAGCTCGCGCTTCCTCAGGAGTCTCAGAAGGTGCGCCTCGTCGGTCTCGGGGTGATCGAGGAGCGGAGCCACGTCCTCGGGGGTGCTGTGGGGTCCCGCGGCTTCGACCCAGTCGGACGGAGTCATGGCATCGAGACGCGATCGATGCGGGCGAGGAGCTCTCGAAGCGCTTCCTCCCGCTCGAAGACCGAGATCCCGGCGATGCCATGAGCGCCGGTTTCCGCTATCTGCGCGACCCGTTCCGGCGTCACGCCGCCGAGCGCGTACACCGGGATCGGAACCGACGAGACGACTTCTTCGAGAGCCTCGAGCCCGACGCCGGGATGGCCGGGCTTCGAGGTCGTTGGGAAGATCGGCCCGAACACCACGAAGCTCGCGCCCTCCCCGCATGCGCGCTCGACAGCCTCTCGGGTGTGGGTCGACCGGGAAACGACGAACCTCTCGGGCACTACCCGCTTGACGTCGGCGACCGGTAGGCCGTCCGCCGGCAGGTGCACCCCCGCGGCGCCGGACGAGAGAGCCACGTCCAGTCGGTCGTTCACCAGGACTCTTTCCCGGGCGAGAGGCGAGAGGGCGACGAGCCGCGTCGCCAGGGCTTCCACCTCCCGCACCGGACGGTTTCGCCGGCGCAGCTGAACGAAATCCACTCCGGCGGCGAGAGCGCGGCGGACCTGGAGAACGAGACTGGTCTCGTCGACGTCCGCGGTGATCATGCAGGTGGAAAGGCGGCGGCGAAGCGACATCACTCAGAGAATTCCAAGAAGAACGCAAAGGCGCAAAGGAGCAAGGACGCAAAGGGGAAAGGCGAACGAATCGATCTCGATTTCCTGATTCTCTTTGTTGTCCTTCTTCTTTGCGCCTTTGCCTTCTTCCGGATTGCCTTGAAAAACCTTTATGCCCGATCGTCCGAGGCCACCACGGCCTGCTGGCGCGAAGGCGTCGCCTCCTCGCCCCGCTCGTTCCCGCGCGGCGCCCTTCGCCGCCGATTCAGGACCTCGCTCAGGCCCATGTAGATGTTCGCGAGACCGAGCCCGGCGACGGCCCCGCGGATCGCGGGCGCCAGCAGGATCGTCCGGAGCGAGGGGTAGGCCTCGAGGAAATAGTTACGCTCCCAGACCGCCGACCAGGGAACGAGCAGGAGGAAGATGCCCACTTCGAGGCAAACGACGACGTACAGGATGAACCACTGACGGTCTCCCATGGTGTCTTCGGCGTCGGCATCGACGGCACGAGACGCGGCCACGCCGGCTTCGCGGCCGTCGGAAGCGTCTACTTCCGCGCCGCCTGCAGCTCCTTCACTCGCTCCTGGACGTCCCGAAACTTGATGTTCTCACGAAAGATCTCCATGTACAGCTCGAGCGCGCGCTCGGGCTGCCCCGCGGCCTCATAGGCCTGCGCGAGGTCGTAGCGGAGCCCGTGGTACTCTTCTTCCCTGCGCCCCGGGATCGCGAGCCCCTTCGAGAACCACTTGATCGCGATGTCGGGCATGCCTTTCTCCATGAAGCAGAGCCCGAGCATGCTGCAGCACTCGAGGCTTCGGACCTCGTCCTTGGCCGCGAGCTGGAACTCGGCGATGGCTTCGTCGAGAAGCCCCATCTCCTTGTAGGCGATCCCCAGGTTGTAGCGAGTGTCGTAGTCCTCGGCACCGAGCTGCTTCTCGACTCCCTTGCGGAACTCGCGGAAGATCTGGTCGAGACCGGGATCCGTCAGCGGACCCTCGGGCTCCGCGTCTTCCTCCTCGACGGCGCTGTGGGTCCCGAAGATCTCCTCGGAGAGCTCGGAAGCGAGGTCGATGAAATCGGTCTCGGCCGCGGGTCTCGCCTCCGCGACTGGCTCGGGCTCGCTCAGATCCACG
>DAISKN010000526.1:0-5206 GCA_036820975.1 Acidobacteriota bacterium
GGCCTGCGGATCCATGCCTTCAAACAGGTACTTGATCGCCAGGCCCCGGCCGCCTTCACCGGTGCGCCTGATCTGTCCCAGAGCGAGGTGCCCGGTGATCACGGCGGCCAGGGAGACGAAGAAGGCCGACACCAGCGAGATGATCGCGAGGGTGAACGGAATGTTCGGCTGCGAGAGATCTACAACGGCGAACGCCCAACCCGGGTCGGCGCCTTCGACGCTGCCCCACCCCGCGATGAGAGCGAGGTCTCTGCCTTTCACTTGACCGAGCTCGATGGCGTAACCGGTGATGAGGTCAAGAGGTGTGACAGAGCTCGTGCGCGTGGTCGAGTTGACGAGGACCAGAGGCGCTTCACCCGTAGTGCCGACCCAGACGTCGGACTGGATGCGGCTCACTGCGAGATCCTGCTGATACCAGCCGCGGCTGGAATCCTTGGGGAGGGGGATCGGCTGGCCAACCGCCTCCTGGCCGAATCCCTGGCCTGCGGTATTGAGGCGCTGGCGAACGCTGAAGTACCCGCTCGAGAACTCCTCTCCTCCGGTCTCGATCTCGAAGAGTTCCACCGCCTGCTGGAGGTCGACGACGTGGATGCCCTTCCTTCCTGTGAGTACGTAGGCGAGGCCGTCGAGGAGGTCGACTCTCTGGACGAAGCCGTCCTGCGCGGAAGAGGCGACGGAGGCTGCGCCGACCCAGCGGGATTCGGTTTCACTGGTGACGTCGAACAAGTAGAGGCTCGAAGGCAATGAGCGGTTGGTGGGGCCTGTGGCGACGACGACCATTCCGGGCTCGCCGGCGATGTCGACGGGGCGGCCGTCGACGGAGGTCTGGGCCTCCTCGATCTCCTGGGGCTCGACGGGGTCGGTGATGTCGAAGGCCCTCAAGGTACCGTTGAAGAAGTTGTTCTCGACGACAAACGCGCGGTCTTCGAGGACGACGATTCCGGCGGAGCCGAACTTGTCCTCGGTGGCTCCGAGGTGCTCGGGGCCGAAAGTAGTGAAGCTGGAGGAGAAGGGAACGAGGTTCTTGGGAGCGGGCGCGCCCGTCGAATCCTCGTCGAGGTCCTCGATTCCTGATGCGAGAGACAGCGTGTATCTCTTTCCGAACTTCAAGCCGGTCATCGGCTGGAGCGTGAGGGACGTGACCTTTGCGCCGGCGCTGGAGACGTCGGCGATAGGACCGTCGGGGCCGACACCCGAGAGGACGAACCCTACGGGCTCGCCGTCGGAGTCGATGAGGCTCACGTTTCCGGGGACGTTCCTGACGGGCTCGGTGAAGGTGACCTGGGGGAAGACGTCGACGGGAACGCCCGTGGCGTCGTTTCTGGGGACGGTCTTGAGGGTGATGACCGACGGAGCCTCGTCGTGCAGGGTGTCATTGTTGGAGCCTCCGGAGGCGATGGCGCGGAAGGTGACGGCGACGTCGGCGATGGAGCCGTCGGGTCCGAGGGCGGTAGTCTCGATGAGGAATGTACCGGGGCGCCCGGGGACGAAGTCCTGGTCGAGGACCCAGTCGACGCCGGTATCGAGCTCGCGGCGGACGCCGAAGCTCTGGCCGTTGATGCTAGCCTGCTGGATGGTGTCCTTGCTGGTGAAGCCGATGACGAGGGTATCGGTCTCGACGACGAGGCCGTCGGTTCTCTCTCGGGAGCCGTCGGGGTTCTTCTTGAAAATGACGACTCCGACCGCGGGCGGAGGAGGCCTCTGAGCGATGGGAGGGAACGTGAGATTGGCGGTCGCGACGTTCTCATAGAAGCGGAGCTGAGAGGGGCCGTCCTCCTCGACGTTGATCTTGTAGGCGGTGGCCTGCTGGGTGACGTCACCGACGGTGGCTTCGACGCGCACGAGACCGTCGCGGAAGGACTCGTCGAAGAACGTGTAGGTGCCGTCCTTCTGAGAGATAGCGAGAGTCCCGTTCTTTTCCCCCGCCGGATCGACTCCGAACACGGAGACCCCGGGAATCTCCTCGAAGCTCGGCGCCGCCGTTCCCGTCTGGAAGACGGTGCGGAGAACCTTTCCAGTGACGGTGCCGGTCGTCGCTCTATCGAGGCGGCTCGCCGCGTACGTCCAGACGACGACGAAGAGGGAGAGAGCGGCATAGGTCGCCACGAGGCCGGCGAAGGGTAGCGAGGCCGTGACGACCTTGTCGCCTTCGACGAGAGCGTGATCGATCGTCTCCCAGAGGACCTCACCGGTCTCGGTCTCGTGCTTGCGATAGACGTAGTAGAAAGCTCCGTCGGGAGCGTCGGCGGGTTTAGGGAAAGCGAGCTTCACTTCCTTTTCGAATTGCGGCATCGAGGGGGCCTGGATCTCGAGTCCGCTCGCGAGGGTCCCTCCGGGAAGGAGGGGACGCTTATCGACGGGAACGTCGTCGGCTCCGACCGAGCGGATCTTGAGCTCGACTCCCTGAAGGAGAGCTCCCTCCGGAATCCGCAGCTCTACGCCTCCCGGACCTTCCACCGTCCCGCCTCCGGGGCCGATGCCGGTGGTGCCGTCCTCTGCGACGAACTTGCTCGTCTCGAAGGTCACGACCGAGCCTGAGGGGTCGGTCAAAGTCACGAGGATCCGGTCGCTGATCGAGGCGGGGATCTCTCCGAGGACGCCATCGGCGACGTAGGTGAAGGACACGACGATGCCGTTTCCGGAGTTCACCAGGAGCACCGTCGTTCCCGGAGGAAGACCGAAGGCGGAAACCTCCACGATGCCGTTGTCGCCGGGGAGGGAGAACTTCACGTCCTCCGCATCGGCGGAGAGGGTTTCCTTCGAACCGGTGGTGAACGCCGTCTGCGGAACGACGACCGCGCCTCCGAAGACGTCGGCGAGAGTCGCCGCCTCGAGGGTGTAGGTGGTCTCGTGTTTCAGGTTCTCCTCGGGAATGACCGCGAGAGACTTTCCGGAGCCGGAGAGGACAAGGCGGATGGGAATTTGAGCTCCTGCCTCGAGCAGGCTCAGCGTCGGCCCGGGCGCGAGAGGTGTGGCGGAGGCGATGTCGATTTGCGTTGCGATAGCGACTCCGAGAGCGCCGTCCATAGGGGTCACCGTTGCGGTCGTCACCTGGCCCGAGAGGGTCAGGTCGAGCGGTGTGGTCTCGCCTTCTAGAACGTCGGCGTTCGCTGTCGCGCGGAGCGAGGAACGAGGGACGTACGCGGTCACGGTGACCGGACCGGTGAGCGCCACGGCGCGGTAGGCTCCGGTCGCGTCCGCGAGGGAGACGAACGGAAACCCCGAGGTTTCGACGACCGCGCCCGGTGCCGACACCGTACCGGCGACGAAGCCGACTGGAGACAAGGACCGATAGAAGACGTAGCTCCCCTGAGCGCGAACCCCGGATGCCGAAATCCGGTCGGAGGCCAAGGTCGCAAGAGAGACGAACTCCATCTTCGGGATGCCGTCGATTCTCACGATCCGCGCGAGGATGTAGGTGTCGTCGGGCGAGAGTCCGTCGGCCGCCATCGAGAGCTCGGCTCCCATCGAGAGCACCTGCCCCGAGAGATCCACGTAGACTTCCGCGAGAGCGTCGAAAGACGCCGAGTCGAAGGTCCGCAGCGCGATCGCGGTGTCGTACGGAAGAGAGCTTTCGGAGACGGACAGACGAAAGTCGCCCTCGTTGACGGTGAGCGCTCGGGAGCCGGCGCGCACGCCGCGCACTGCTTCTCGCCCCGCGAGAAGGTCGAGGTTCACTTCGCCGGAGACGACGTGTTCGAGCCCCGGGCTCAGAGACGAGGTGATGGGAAAGCTCGCGGCGAGAGAGTCGTCCGCGTTGCGATACAGAACGATGTCCTCGTATCGCGTCTCCTCCGAAGCGATGTCTCCCGAGGCGAGGGTGAAGGTCTCGGTGATCTCCGCCTGGATAACCGTGCCCGAGGGAAGGGGGATGGGAGAGAAGACCGAAAGGCTTCCGACCGCGACTCCTCCCGAAGGCGGGAGCACGGCGGGCTCGACCTTGCTTTCCGTCGTGACCGAAGCGGGAAGGACCTGGACCTCCACTCCCTCGAGGATCTCGCCCGGGGCCGGGGCGGAGACTTCGGGATCCGGTGTGACTACCGCATGGGAACCGGCTTCGGGCAGCTCGAAGTCGACGGGGCCTTCGAGCGACAGCATCACCCACTCGTGGAGGGAGAACCGATACTGGGCGACGTAGGCGTTCTCGGGCACCGCGACAATCGCGGGGTTCGTGACCTGGAACGCCGAGACGGGAAACCATCCGAGCGGGAGAAGCGCCGGAAGACCCTGGGGCGAGAGCTCGGTGCGGTCGCCGGTGAGAGAGGTGAGGCGCGCGTCGACGGGCACCGTCCCGACGTCGGCGAGGACCGAGGTGCGGCGCTCGACGGAAGTCATCCCGGGCTTGTCGATGCGGAGGACCACATCGGCGTCGCCCGTGGGAAGCGAGTACTGTCCCCGGGCGCCGGTGAGAACGGTCCGCGAGCCCATGGTGACGGAAGCGCCCTCGATCGGAAGGCTCGTGTTGTCGTCGAGTACCTGGCCCACGATGACGCCATCCTCGATGACGATGACCCCGCGGCTCGAGGTCGCGCGGTTTCCGGCGACATCCGTCGCTTCCGCGCTCACGACGAGGGTGTCCCCCGGCTGGGCGGCGTCGGGAAGGACGAGGTCGATTTCGAAGGGAGGCCCGGTGAAGACTTCCCGCGTCTCTCCGTTCACCCGGAGGATGACCTCGGCGAGAGCCAGGTTGTCGCTCGCGGACGCGAGGACTTTCGCGCCGGTGATGCGCGAGAGAGTCTCGGGCGCCAGGAGGTCTAGGCTCGGTGGGATCGCATCCTGAGTGACGACGACCGTCGCCTCGGCGCTCCGGCCCGCTCCGTCCGTCGCCACCGCGCGGATGGGGTTGTCGCCGTCGCCGAGCCCGACCGAGGCGAAGAAGACTCCACCGGTCACGGCAGCGGGCGTTCCGTTCACGGTGACGGAGTCGGCGCCCTCGACGGTGCCGGTGACGTCGACCGTTGCCTCCCTCGTGAGGAACCCCGCCGCCGGAGTGGTGATGGAGACCACGGGCGGCGTCGTATCGAGAGTGGCGTTCACCGTTTCCGCCGTCGAGTTCCCCGCGGCATCGGTCGCGACCGCGGTGAAGCCGTGCGATTCCTCGCCGAGGGAGTCGAATGCCACTTGCCAGGCGTTGCCCGTGCGGATCGCCGGGACCCCGTTGACCACGACGGAAACTGCGGTCGCATCCTCGACCGTGCCCTGGACG
>DAISKN010000527.1:0-5200 GCA_036820975.1 Acidobacteriota bacterium
GACTCCTCGAGACCTCAAGAACGTCAGCGTCATCGGTCGTCTGAAACAGGACGTCTCCCTCGAGAAAGCGCGGGAGGAACTGGGCGTCGTCGCCGCGCGCCTCGCCCGGGACTACCCCGACGCCAACCACGAGCTCGAAGCCCTTCTTCGAACCATGCGCGAGCAGCTCTCCTCCGGCGGAAACAAGGAGCTCATGTCTCTTCTCCAGGGCGCCCTGCTCTTCGTGCTCCTCATTGCCTGCGCCAATATCGCGAACCTGTACCTGGCTCGCGGTGTCGATCGGCAGAGGGAGTTCGCGGTCCGAACCGCGATTGGCGCCTCCCGCGGGCGCATCCTGCGGCAGCTCCTTGTCGAAGCGTTCGTGCTCGCCTTCGTCGCCGGCGTGCTCGGGACGACTCTCTCGTACTGGGGAATCCGCCTGCTGGCGGGTGTCTTCGGCGACCAGATGTCCGCCGCCTTCACCCCAAGGCTCGATGGGCGCGTCTTCCTGTTCTCGATCGCGGTGTCGATTCTCGCCGGGCTCGTGTTCGGAATCGCGCCCGCTCTCTCGACCGCGCGAGCCAACTTGATGGGGACGCTCCACGAAGGAGGCCGCGCGGGAACCGGCGCGGGACGGAGGCTTCTCACGAAGAGCCTCGTCGTCGCCGAAGTGACGCTCGCGCTCGTGATGCTCGCCGGTGCCGGCGTTCTCGTCCGCACCTTCGCGGCCGCCCAGAATCTCGAAGCCGGGGTCCGCACGGACAACGTTCTCGTGTTCCAGCTCGATCTTCCGGCGGAACGCTACGGCGAGCCCGCCCAGAGAAGCCGCTTCCTCGAGGATCTCCAGCGGGAGCTCGGTGCACTCCCGGGCGTCGCCGCGTCTACCGCCGTCGATCATCTGCCGAGGAGCCCGCTTCCTCCGACGATGACGTTCGCCATCGAAGGCGTCACCGAGGAAGAAGAGCGACCGACCGCGACCGTCGTCACCATCGACCCGGGATACCTCGATGTGTTTCGCGTGTCCCTGTTCCAGGGCCGGCCGTTTCAACCGTCGGACCGCCCTGAGTCGCCGCCCGTGGCCCTGGTCAACGAGGCGATGGTCCGCGCCTATTTCTCCGGCGGGAATCCGTTGGGGGAGAGGATTCGGCTCCAGGAGACGAGCCGGGAGATCGTGGGAGTCGTCGCCAACGTGCGGGAGGATGTCTTCCGGTTCGACGCGGACGTGTCGCAGCCCATCATCTACTTACCCCAAGCGCAATCGCCCGCGCGGAGCGTGAGTGTCGCCCTTCGAACCGAATCGGATCCGCTGTCGCTCACCGGCCCCGCGCGCGAGGCGATTCTTCGGATCGACCCCAAGCTCTCCGCGGCGGAGTTCAAGACGATGGAGGACTTCATCGCCCAGTTCTTCGTCGGGATGCGGCTCTTGAACCGAATTCTTTCCGGCTTCGGCGCGCTCGCGCTCTTTCTCGCGGCCATCGGAATCTACGGGGTCATCGCCTTTTCCGTCTCCAGACGCACGCACGAGATCGGGCTCCGGATGGCTCTGGGCGCGCGGCAGGTCGACGTGCTGAAGCTCGTCGTGCGCGAGGGACTGGTCTTGGTCGCCTTCGGATTCGCCATCGGGATTCCGGGCATCTTCCTGGTGAGCCGGGCCATCGCCGCCGCGCTTTCGGGCATCTCGCCCTTTGCCACATCGACGGTTGTCGTGATCGGCGCGGGGCTGTTCGTCGTGGCGTTTCTCGCCTGCTACGTTCCCGCGCGAAGGGCGGCATCTCTCCATCCGGCTATGGCTCTTCGGGCCGAGTAGCGGGACGTGACTCTATAAATTGCCGCGCTTCATCTCCTCGAGGAGATGGTCCGTCGAGCGCACGGCGAGCGCCATGATCGTGAGCGTGGGATTCTGACATCCGCCCGATGGAAACCCCGAGGCGTCCATGACGAACAGGTTCGAGACGTCATGGGTCTGCTGGAACTGATTCAGCACCGACGCCTTCGCATCGACGCCCATGCGAGCGCCGCCCATCTCGTGAATCCCGTAGCCCGGGACGCGATCGGGCACCATGAACGGCCGGATGTTGGTAGCGCCCGCGGCGTCCAGCATCTCAGCGGCCGATTCCGCCATGTCGGGGATCATGGCCAATTCGTTCTCGCCCCAGGTCATGTGAATGCGCAGCACCGGGATGCCGAAGACGTCGACGGTCTCGGGGTCGATCTCCAGGAAATTCGTGGAATAGGGGAGGCACTCGCCGAACCCGGTCAGCCGGATGGAGACGACCGGATCGCGGAGCGACGCTTTCCATGCGTCTCCAAACCCGTGCGCGCCAAAGTTGAAATCGGTACTGCCTCCACCCTGATATCCGAAACCCCTCAGGAAGCGTTTGCTCCGCGGACCGTTCATGGTGTTCCGAAAGCGAATTCCGTAAAGCCCGTTCGGGCGCCGGGGACGGTTGAGGGTCGCCTCGTCCTCGAGACCCGGGAACTCACCGCTCGCGCCGCCGGCGACCCACAGATGATCCATCAGGTAGCGTCCGAGGATGCCGCTCGAGTTCGCGAGGCCTTGGGGCTGTTGCCGGGTCCTCGAGTTGAAGAGGATTCTGACCGATTCGAGTGCCTGAGCGCAGAGGATGACCACGCGGCCGCGCAGCTCTTTCGTCTCACGAGTCACCCGATCGACGTAACGCACCCCGGTGGCGCGGCGATGGTCGGAGTCCATCAGCACCTGGTAGACCATGGCGTCGGTCACGAGTGTGCAGTTGCCCGTCGCGATCGCGTCGGCCACGGTGGTGAAGGCGGCGTTGAAGTAGGAGTGCGTGGCGCAGCCCCGTTCGCACGGACCGCAGTAGTGACAGGCGGCCCGGCCGTTGAGAGGCGTGGTCAGCATCGCCGTGCGCCCTATGGTGATCGTCCTTCCGAAGGTAGCTTTGGCTGCGTCGCGCAGGCGCTTTTCCCCGCAGGTCATCGCCATCGGTGGAAGGAACTGGCCGTCGGGTAGCTCTGGAGTCCCCTCTACCTGACCGCTCACGCCGATGTACCGCTCGACGACGTCGTAGTACGGCGCCAGGTCTTCGTAGGGGAGAGGCCAATCCTCCCCGGCGCCGTCGAAGGAGCGGCCCTTCATGTCTTGTTGGCTCAATCGATAGCTCTGCCGGCCCCATACGTTGGTTCGGCCTCCCACGAGCCGCGTCCGCCCCTGCCAGCTGAAGGGCTTGTCCTTGGGAGTCGTGTAGGGCTCGTCCAGATCGTTGACGAACCAGTGGGCGTTGTACTCGGTGCAGGCGTAGCAGTCGGTCTGGCGGGGGCGGGTACGGCGAAGAAGCTCCCGCGAAAGGTTCGCGTAGGGAAGATCGAACGGCTGCTTGTGCTCGTAGGTCTCGTTCCGGCCGTGGGCTCGTCCCGCTTCGACGAGAGCGACCTTGACGCCGGCTTCCGCCAGCCGCTTCGCCGCCCATCCGCCCGAAGCGCCCGAGCCTACGACTACGACGTCGAAAGACCCTTCGCTCTGTTTCGCCACGCGCCACCTCGCCGGAATGCGAACGCGGCGAACGCTAACAGAGCGACTCGACACGGTCAACCCGCCGCCTATGCTAGAGTACCGGAGCTTTCCAGGGAGCCGAGCCCATGGCATCGAAACAGAAAGCCGTCGAGCCCTCCGCGAGGATCGGGCGCCGCGACGTTCTACAGAGCCTCGCCACCGGTCTCGCCGGTGCCGTCGCGACGCCGCACGCCGCGCCTCTCACGCAGGCGCCCGGCGAACGCGAGGATTCCCCACGCCTTCTCGATGACCATCGCCGCGCGACGCTCGCCGACCTCGCGGAACGAATCGTTCCCGGCTCCGGTCCCGCGGGCGTCGCCGACCTCCTCGATCGAGTGATGGCCGTCGAGCCGAGGGAAGACCAGACGCGCTTTTTGAGCGCGCTCGGCGCGTTCGACCGGGAAGCGCGCGACCGGCACGCCCGAGGCTGGCTCGAGCTGGACGAATCGCAGAAGCAGGAGATCCTCCACACCGCCTCGACCCTCGCGGGAGCTCACGCGCCGCGGCCATGGACGAAGGGGCAGCCGCTCGAGCCCGAGCCCGAGGAGCGGCCGCCCGCGAACCTGCGCGATCACTTCGATCGCCTCCGTGATCTCGTGGCGCGCGCGTATTACGCGACCGAGCCCGGGATGAAGGAGCTCGGCTGGGCGGGCCGCATGGCCTGGCCGAGCCCGCTCGGATGCACTCATCCGGGCGACGACCACCGATAGAAGACCCGACGCGGATCTTCCGCACCTACGGTGAGAGGACGATCTTTGCGATCTTCATTCCGAGGGCGCGGCGGTCTCCGGCATCCTGCACGTTCGCGGCGATCGTCACCGCGAAGCGCTTCTCCGGAAGCCGCAGGATGTAGGTGCTCCCTCCGGTGGCTCCGCCGCCGTGGGCGATCCACCGGCGTCCGTCCTCGACCTGGGAGTCCCAGCCGAGGCCGTAGCTGGTGCGGCTTCCATCGTTGAGAGTCATCGGCTCGTACATCGTCTCGAGCGTCTCCGACTTCAGAAGGATCCCCTGGTCGAGGGCGATGGCGAAACGGGCGAGGTCCTGGACCGTCGAGATCATGCCGCCGCCGGCCCACTTCACGCTCAAATCCGCGAAGGGCGCATTCGCGGCGCGTCCGCCCCCGAGAACGTACTGGCGGGAGCGGCGCGGAACGATCTCGCCCTGGTGCTCGAGCCTGGTCTCCGTCATCCCCGCGGGGCCCCAGACGTTCTTTCTCAGGTAGGCCTCGAACGTGAGCCCGGAAACGCTCTCGACGACGGCCGCGAGCAGGTTGTAGGCGTAGCTCGAGTACGAATACCGGGCGCCGGGAGTGAAAAGCAGCGGGTCGTCCTTGAAAATCTCGAGCGCCGCGTCGACGGAATCGAAGTGGTCCTTGAGATCCATCTCTCCCGCCTTGTAGTGGCGGATTCCCGAGGTATGGGTCAGCAAGTGCCGGAGCGTCACCCCGAGTCCACGGTCGGGGAAGCTCGGGACGTGCTTCGTCACCGGATCGTCGATCGAGAGCTTTCCCTTCTCCGCGAGCTGCAGGATCGCGGTGGCGGAGATGGGCTTGGAGATCGAAGCGATGCGGTACACGGTGTCGGGGCCGGCTTCGACCTCGTTCTCGACGTCGGCGAGGCCGAATCCCCGCGCCCAGGCGATCCGGCCGCGCTTCTCCGGTGAGTACCGTGTTTGATTCGCTGCCAGCGG
>DAISKN010000528.1:0-5154 GCA_036820975.1 Acidobacteriota bacterium
GCCGACGAGCGCACCGTAGAACGGCCAGTCGTACTCGGTATCGGATGCGGAGTGGATTCCGACGTAGCCTTTGCCCTGCTTCACGAAACCTTCGAACGCGGCTTGCTGGGCCGCATCGAGGACGTCCCCCGTGGTCATGAGAAAGACGACGGCGTCGAAGCGGCCGAGACTCTCGTCGGTGAAGACCGCGGCGTCCTCGGTCGCGGTGACCTCCCATCCGAGCTCCCGGCCCGTCTCTTCGAGGGCCCGGATCCCGTCGGGAATGGTTTCGTGGCGGTAGGCCGCCGTCTTGCTGAAGACGAGGACCGCGAGGGCAAGCTCGGCTCCGATCATGACGTGTAATATACGCCCTACGAATAATGATGGGGCGGAATCGGGCGCTCTTCCTGCTCCTGCTCCTCGGGGGCTGTAACGAGGCGTCGCGGTCCAGGGACGCGAAACTCGACACCCACCAGAGTCTGGTCGACGACCTCGCCGCGACACGTCATCCCGCCGACGGAGGTGGTCGAGCGCATCTGGATCCCGGAAGCCCTGACGCCGCGAGCGCCGGAGAAAGAGTCCGGCTCGCCTTGACGTACGAGGCCGGGCCCCTCGGGATCGCCGAAGGAGGTGCCCTCTTCCTCCAGCCGTCCCCCTTTTGGGGATGGGACTCGCCGCAGACCGAAATGGAGGAGGCGCCAGGAGCGACCCAGGTGGTAACCGATGCTCCGGGAGTGCGTCTCGAGCCCACGACTCTCGGCGGGCTCCTTGCGATCCACGTGCGGGGGAGAAAGCTCGAGCCAGGAGAGCGCATTCACGTTACCTACGTCACCCGGGCGGACCGATATGCGGAAAGGCAGGAGCGCATCTGGATGGCGGTGGATGGCGACGGAGACGGCGTTCGCTCCCTCGTACTCGACTCTCCCCAGGTCGACGTCCTCGCGGGCGAGCCGGCGCGACTCGTTGTCACGCTTCCCACGACCGCGCGCCCCGGGGAGCTGGTGCGGCTGGTCGTTGCCGCCCTCGACGCTTCGGGGAATCGCGGGGTGGTGATGAAAGAGCGCATAGAGCTCCACGCTTCCGGGGATCTGGAGCTGCCCGAGACGGTGTCCCTTCCCGAAGGCGGTGTCCTCGATCTCGACGTTCCCACCGCAGGCGAAGGCCTCTATCGCGTTCTCGGCTCGACCGCGAGCGGGCTCATGGCGGAAAGCAATCCTCTCATCGTGCGCGACGCCATTCCACGCGTTCTCTGGGGCGATCTCCACGGCCACTCGCAGCTCTCCGACGGGACCGGAACTCCCGAGGACTACTTCGCCTACGCCCGCGACGTCGCCGCGGTCGACGTGATTGCCCTGACCGACCACGACCACTGGGGAATGCGCTTTCTCGACGGCAACCCGGGACTCTGGAGCACCATCGAGGAGGCGGCCCATCGATTCGACGAGCCGGGACGGTTCGTCGCCCTCGTGGGCTTCGAGTGGACGAGCTGGCTCCACGGCCACCGCCACGTGCTCTACTTCGATGGAAAGGCCGAGGTCCTGAGCTCTCTCGACCCTCGTTACGAAGACCCCGCTCTTCTCTGGAGAGCCCTCGAGGGGCGCTCAGTCGTAACCATCGCCCACCACTCTGCGGGAGGACCGGTCTCGACCAACTGGGAGTTCGCGCCCCCTCCGGAGCTCGAGCCGGTAACCGAGGTGGTCTCGGTCCATGGGTCGAGCGAGGCTTCCGACACCCCGGGGAGGATCTATGCCGCGGTCCCCGGCAACTTCGTGCGCGACGCGCTCGGCCGCGGGCTGCGCTTCGGCTTCATCGGGAGCGGAGACAGCCACGACGGCCACCCCGGTCTCGCCCACCTCGCGTCTCCGAGCGGCGGGCTCGCCGCCATCTTCTCGGAGGAGACGACCCGCGCCGGCGTCCTCGATGCCCTGAGGGCGCGACGAACCTACGCCACCAACGGGCCCCGCATCTGGCTCCGCACCTGGCTCGACGGAAACGAGATGGGCTCCCTGATTTCACCCACGGGCGCGCAGGCCCACGAGCTTCGGTTCGTGGTCGCCGCTCCGGCGCCGGTGGAGCGGGTCGACGTCATCCGGAGCGGAGAGATCGTGAGCGTCGTCCCGGGCTCGAGCCGACGGGAGCTCTCCGAGACGCTTTCGATTCCCTCTCTCCGCTCCGGCGAGTACGTCTACGTGCGCGTCGTTCAGGAAGACGGAGGCGCTGCCTGGTCGAGCCCGGTCTACGTTACTTCCCCGAGCTCACGCGAGTGAGCTCCTGCTTCTCGTCGAAGGTCGTCTTTCCGTTCTCGACGAACTCCCAGCGGCTGGTGTAGCGGTCCTTGTCCGAGAGCCTGAACTGCGCGCGGCGCATGTGCCCCGCGTTCTCGTCCTTCAATCCGGTCGCGTCGAGAAAGTCGAAGTCGAGCTCCCCCGTCGCCGGGTCGAACCGCTTCAGCAGCATGCGAGGCTGGTTTCCCGCCATGCAGTAGTGGGTCAGAAGGAGCCTGCCGGAATCGAGGTGATACATCGTGATCATCTCGTTCCCCTTGCCCATGGAGCCGTCGGCATAGTGCTCGAAGAGAGCGGAGCCGGAGGCGGTGAGCTCGTAGCGCACCGTCGCCTTGTGGCCCGACGGCTGGGTCACTTCCCAGACGCCGACCAGTCCCTTGAGCCGCTCGAAGGCGGCGGCGGCGTCGGGAGCGTCCGAAGCAGCCGCCGTCGCTCCGTAGAGGGCCAGAAGCCCGATAGCGCACATCGTTTCTCGAATCCTCATCGATTACCTCCCGGGGGTCTCGTCCCCGCTCGTGATGGAGACGAACGACAACCCCCGGAATCGACATCCCCTCGTTTCTCGAGCTCGTTGACACGAGGAGGAGCGTTCCACTATCCTCGCCGCGCCGACGAGATCCGTCCCTCGTCGCGCCGGAAGGCCCAAATCCCATGCCGGTCCATCTCGTCAATCCCAACGACAACTCTTTCGGAATCGGGATCATCGTCCCCCGCTGGCTCTACGTGCTCGCGTCGGCGACCCCCGACCGGTTCGGAGTCCCGTCGGTGGTCGACGAAACCCTCGATCCTTTCGATCTCGCTTCCGTCTCACCGGGCGACGTCGTGGGAATCGGTGTCCATACGCTGAACGCGCTCCGGGGCTACGAGGTGGGGCGCCTCGCGAAGGAGCGCGGAGCCCACGTCGTTTACGGAGGCGTTCACGCCTCCCTCTATCCCGACGAGCCGTTCGAGCAGGGTGCTGCCTCCGCGGTGGTGCGGGGCGACGGAGATATCGTCTGGGGTCAGGTTCTCGAGGACGCGGCTCGAGGAACGCTCCAGCGCGTCTACGACGGAGGGCGGCTCGACGCCGACCGGTTCTTTCCCGCTAGATGGGACCTCCTCCCTCAGGATCGCTACATGATGGCCTCGGTGCAGACGGTGCGCGGATGTCCCAAGCATTGCTCCTTCTGCTCCGTATGGCGCACCGACGGCCAGAAGCCGCGGCAGCGCTCTTCGGACGTCATCGTGGAGGAAGTAGTCCAGCTCCGCCGAATGGGGTTTCGCTTCATCCTTCTCGCCGACGACAACTTCTATCCGGTGACGAAGCACGATCTCGAGCTCGCGGCCAAAAGGAACGATACCCACAAACTCCAGGAGCTCACCTCCGTTCGAAACGAGCGGTTCGAGCTCATGGAGCGCCTCTCGAAGCTTCCCCACGACATGGTCTTCCTCACCCAGATCACCATGGAGGCGGCGGACGATCCCGAGTACCTCCAGGCGATGAAGCGGGCGAGGGTGAAAGGAGCCCTCGTGGGAATCGAGTCCGTGACCGCCGAGGGACTGAAGGCGGTGTACAAGGACTTCAACAGCTCCGGGGACAACCTCGTCGAGAAGCTGCGCAAGTTCGTGGAGAACGACGTCCATATCCTCGGCTCCTTCATCTTCGGGCTCCCGACGGATCGTCCCGAAACCTTCGCCGCCACCGCGGCGCTGGCGCAGGAAGCGGGGATCGACTTCGCGCAGTTCGTCACGCTGACCCCGTTCCCGGGAACGGTGGATTTTCAGGGCTGGGAGAAATCGATCGACGAGCAGGGGGCCAATGTCGACGGGATTCCCCTGAATCGCTTCTGGCTCATCCCCCGGAATCGGCGGCCCAAGCTCTATCTCCCTCACCCGGCGATGACCCCCGAGGAGATCCGGAATCGCACGCTCGACGTGTGGAACCGTTTCTATCGCCTGCCCGCGGTCTGGAAGCGCTCGTCCTGCACGACGAAGCTTCGCGACCGCCTGGCCTACGTCCTCATCTCCAAGCTCTTTCCGCAGATGTACGCCAATACCGGTCTCGCCACCGACAGCGCGCGAAATCGAGCCCGGCAATGGGCCCGATGGATCGCGAAGCCCTGCCGTCGGGTGTTCACCGCGCGGCCCATGCCCGGCCTCGAGGTGCCGCCGGCGACCGCCTGAAGGCCCGTCGGTGTCTCCTCGAAAGGATCCCGTCGAGGAGAAGCGCTCCCGGCTGAACGATGCCCGTGAGTCCCCGGGGTCGGAGGCGTCTCTCGCGATTCTGCGAAAAGGCCTCGCCGATCGCGTTTCCATCGTGGTCGCGAGGGCCGCGGAGCTCGCGGGAGAGCTCGGAGCGGCGCCTCTGGTGCCGGAGCTCGTCGCCGCGTTCCAAAGGTTTCTCGCGGATCCCTCGAAGGACAAGGGATGTCTCGCGAAGACGGCGATCGTGGAAACGCTCACACGGCTGGAGCAACCGGACCCCGACGTTTTCCTCGCGGGTCTCCACCACGTACAGATGGAGCCGGTGTGGGGCGGCTCGGAGGACACGGCCGCGTGGCTTCGGGGTCTCTCGGCGATTGGTCTCGTCGGCTGCGACCAGCCCCGGGTGCTGGCCCATCTCGTCGACGTGCTCGCGGACCGCGAGAAGCTCGCGAGGCTCGGAGCGGCGAGGGCGCTCGCGGGCCTCGGCCGCCCCGAGGGTGCGCTTCTCCTCCGTCTGAAGATTCTTCAGGGAGATCCCGACGTCGAGGTGCTGTCGGAGTGCTTCCGCTCGTTCCTGTTGCTCGAGCCTCCGGCGGAGGCAGCATCGTTCGTCGCGCGGTTTCTCGACTCCGATGACGAGACGATCGCCGAGGCAGCGGCGCTCGCGCTCGGCGAGTCGCGCCACCCGCAGGCTCTCGAGATCCTG